>JBFJYX010000046.1:0-12085 GCA_041622415.1 Pontiella sp. | reverse complement strand
GGTGACCACGTTCGATACCTCGGTGCGCGTGAAGGGCTGGGTGTTCATGGCCGACTATCAAACCTCGCTGACCGATCCCGATAATATGAAAAACCTGCTGGCGCAGGTGTCGCGCATGACGCCGGGTGAGGGCCTGTGGTGGGCTCTCTACGTGGAAAAGGGGCAGGTGGAGGGCACGGCGAAAACCGAGGATGAGCTGGGCAATCCGGTGGAATATCCCGTGGATACGGAGTGGAACCGGATCGGTATTGAGCTTCGAAGTTACTGGGGCATTTTTGGGGGCCTGGTCTGGGAAGATCTGACAATGCCGGCCATCCATACCTTCAATAATGAGGAGGTCGCTTTTGCGGTTTTTGATGACCAGACGCGGGCGCGGACCCTTTCGCTGGCGCTGGGCTATGATAAAGCGCGCTACCTGCTGAATGATTTTCGCGAGGGCGGTGCGTGGGCGTGGTCGTTGGAGGGTTCGCTGGGGATCGGCTGGCTCTCTTACAGCGAAGACGAGGTGCGCGGCGAGATTGAGGCGATGGGCTATGATACCGAATCGATTGAGCTGCTGTTTGCCGGTTCGATTGATGCGCGGCTGGGTTATACCTATTCCCAAGAGATCTGGGATACGGAACTTCAGTTTTATGTCGGCGGCCGGTTCCGGGCGTCGGGCTGGATGAACCTGGCCGGGGATACCCCGGAGTCGGGAACCGTGGGGCTGGATACGGGATTCGGGCTGCTGCAGTCGGGCGTTTTCGGGCGCATTTCGTTCCAGTGGTGAACCGGCGGGGACGCGGGAGCGCCAAGATGGAATTGATTGCGCGCGCCGAAAAAGTTTATGTTTCGCGTTCCTGGCTAACCAAGGGAGATTTATGAAAAACGTACACACGGTCTTCGGCGCACTGGCGCTGCTTCTTTTTGTAACCGGCTGTTCCACGGTTCCCATCACGGGAAGAAAACAGCTGAGCCTGATTTCCGATGCCCAGCTGCTGCCGGAAAGTGCCGCGAGCTATGCGGACGTCATTAAACAGGGCCCGCTTTCGCAGGATCGGGCCCAGACCGCCATGATCCAGCGGGCGGGGGCGCGGATTTCGGCGGCGGTTGAGCGGTATTTCAACGAGCGCGGCCGGGCCGATGTGATTGCCGGTTTCGAGTGGGAGTTCAACCTGATCGAAGAGGATGTGCCGAATGCCTGGTGCATGCCCGGCGGCAAGGTGGCGTTTTATACCGGGATTCTGCCGTACACGAAGGATGAAGCCGGCGTGGCGGTGGTGATGGGCCACGAGGTGGCGCATGCCATTGCCCGGCACAGCAACGAGCGGGTGAGCCATCAGATGGCGGTGGCGGGCGGCGGCATCCTGACGGCCTGGATGGCGAAGGACAGCGAATATCAGGAAGCGATCCTGGCGGCCTACGGCATCGGGGCGCAGGTGGGCGGTATTCTGCCGTATTCGCGCCTGCATGAAAGCGAGGCCGACCACATGGGCCTGATCTTTATGGCGATGGCGGGGTACAACCCCGAAGAGGCCGTCGCCTTCTGGCAGCGCATGGGCGCCGCCGGGGGTCAGAAGCCGCCGGAATTCCTCAGCACGCATCCGGCCGACGAGACGCGCATCCGCCAGATCCGCGAGCACCTGCCCGAAGCGATGAAATATTATACCCCCGTGCAATAAATACGTGTTGCCAGCTGTCCATCTTAGTCGTAGAACATCGTTTGAATGTTACTTCGGTACAGTGCTTCGATAGTGAGAGGCTTGGAGCCGGGGTGCGACAAAACTCCAACCAGGAGAAGAGAAATGAAAAAATGGTTCGTATTGGCGCTGATCGCAGCGGTTACCGTGGGTGTTCAGGCCGGAGAAGGTACGGAAAAGGGCAAGAAAAAAGGGGCCGACAAGCCTGTAACGAAAGAGCAGTACGTGGCTCAGCAGAAAAAGATGGCTGAGAAAAAAGGCTCGGAATTTGACCAGGCGAAGATTGAAGCCCGTTTTGACAAGATGGATAAAAACGGCGACGGCACGCTGACCAGCGACGAAAAACCTGCCAAAAAAGCCAAAAAAGTGAAAAAAGACAAGGCCTCCGAATCGGCCGAATAACTTTATCCAAACGATGGACTGAAGCCCCGGAATCTGATCCGGGGCTTTTTTGTTTTCCAAACATTGGAAAACGCTATCATCCCGCGCATGTCACTTTATAACCCCGATACGATAGCCGCGATTGCGACGCCGCCCGGAGAGGGCGGGGTCGGTATTGTGCGGATTTCCGGTTCCAGGGTCTGGAACATTGCCGATCAGCTTTTTCAACCGCTGGATAAAACGCCGGTCTCGCAGCGCGAACACGGCACGTTTGCCTATGGAAAAATCATCGATGCCGCCGGCGCGGAAATCGATACCGGTCTGGCGCTGATCATGCGGGCGCCGAAGAGTTACACCTGCGAGGACGTGGTGGAAATCCAGGGCCACGGCGGGACGGTCGGTATGCGCCGCATTCTGCGCCGCGCGCTCGAAGCCGGGGCGCGGATGGCGGATCCGGGCGAATTTACGAAGCGCGCCTTTCTCAACGGCCGCATCGACCTGCTGCAGGCAGAGGGCATTTTCGACCTGATCCGCGCACGGTCCGACCGGGCAGCCTCGGCGGCGCTGGAGCAGATGGAAGGCAAGCTGAGCCGGCAGTTTAATGTCATTTACGAGGCGTTTCTTGAGGTGGCCGCCAATCTGGAGACGACGCTCGATTTTGTGGAAGACGAACTGCCGGACGATGTCTTTTCCGGTATTGCCGACCTGCTGGACCGCACGTTCCGGGCATTGGATCATCTGCTGGATACGTGGGACGAAGGCCGGCTGCTGCGCGAAGGCGCGCGGGTGGTGATTCTCGGCCGGCCGAATGCCGGTAAATCGACGCTTTTGAATGCGCTGCTGGGCTTTGACCGGGCGATTGTTTCGAGCACGGCGGGCACGACGCGCGATACGATTGAAGAGGGCTTTGTGCTCGACGGGATTCCGCTGCGGATTATCGATACGGCCGGGCTGCGCATCACCGACGACGAAATCGAGGCCGAGGGCATCCGCCGCGCGGAGGCGCATTCGGAAGAGGCGCACCTTTCGGTCTACCTGATTGATGCTTCGCAGCCGCTGCACGACGAGGATAAAGCCCGGCTGGAAAAGCTGGTGCCCGAGCGCAGCGTGATTGTGCTGAACAAGATTGATCAGGGCAAACAGGTTGAACTCGATGGCGTGGAGACCTGCCTGCGAAGCGGCGAGGGCGTCGAAGACCTGAAACGGGCGATGGCGCAGGCGATTGAACAGGGGGCGGATTTAACCGCGCCGCCGCATGCGGTGATTTCTGAACGTCACCGCCATCTGCTGATCGAATCGCACCGTGAAGCGAAGCAGGCGCGCGCATTTCTGAATCAAAATGTGGAGGAAAATGCGGTGCTGGCGGCAGAGCATCTGCGTTCGGCGCTGGAATATCTGGGCCAGGTGACCGGACGGGTCTACCACGAAGAGCTGCTCGACAACATCTTCTCGCGCTTCTGTATCGGTAAATAGGATAATTGCTATGAATATTGAACTCTGCCCCGAAACGGGGATCTGTACGATTGTGAAAGACGACGGCACGAAGCTGGATCTGATGCCCTGCGAGCTCAGCGATGTCCAGCTGGCATCCGGCCCCGATGCGGTGCGCGAGGCTGTCGGCGAGGCGGACGCCCGGTTTGCCAGGGCCCTGACGGCCGAAGAACTGGACGAGCTGAAGGTCCGGGTCAAAGGTCTGGACGGCCACTGCTGCGGCTGAGCGCCTGCCGCGGGCATTAAAATGATTCGGCCCGTTCGGGGGAATTAGATTGAAAACCGGCCGTTTCACGGTAGATTTTCCACCCTTTGGAATTTATGAGGATACAGTTATGAGCAGAAGTTTTGCACCGATTGTGAAATGGGGCACGGATAAGAAATATAAGAAGGTCGATGACTTTCTGCTGCGTCCGTCCGTTGAGGATAAAGCCATGGAAGCGGCGGCGCGTATTCTGGCCGACGTGAAGGAGCGCGGCGACAAGGCCGTGATTGACTGTGCGCGGCTGTATGACGGCTCGAATATGTCGACGCGCCGGATTCGGGTGACGGAGAAGGAAATCGCCGCAGCCGACAAAGTGGTGGACGCCGATTTTAAGGCCGCCGCAAAGGAAGCGCATAAGCGCATCACGGAATTTTCGATCGGCGGGCTGCGCGACGACTGGCAGATGGATACGCCGAAGGGCGGCATGCTGGGCGAAAAGTTTGTGCCGTACGACCGCGTCGGCGCCTATATTCCGGGCGGGGCCGCGCCGCTGGCTTCGACCGCGCTGATGACGCTGACGCTGGCCAAAGTGGCCGGCGTGAAAGAGCTCGTCGCCTGCTCGCCGGCGGATAAAGACGGCAACCTGAACCCCTATGTGATTTATGCGCTGAACCTGGCGGGTGCGACGGAGATTTATAAAATCGGCGGCGTTCACGCGATCGGCGCGATGGCGTACGGCACGAGATCGATTGCCAAGGTGCGTAAAATTGTGGGTCCGGGCGGCCCGTATGTGACGGCGGCGAAACGGCAGGTTTACGGCGACGTGGCGCTCGATATGGTGGCGGGGCCGAGCGAAATTGCGGTGCTTTGCGATTCCTCGGCGAACCCGGCGCACGTGGCGGCGGACCTGCTGTCGCAGGCCGAACACGGTACCGGTTCCGAAAAAGCGCTGCTGGTGACGACGTCGCAGAAGCAGGCCGAAGCGGTCCGCGCAGAAGTGCTGAAGCAGGCGAAGGAGCTGAGCCGCACCGAGCCGGTGGAGCAGGTGCTGGAAAACGGCATGCTGCTTGCAGTGGTGAAAAACATGAAAGAGGGGATGCTGCTGTGCAACCTCTTCGCGCCGGAGCACATGGAACTGATCTGTAAAAATCCCGAAAAATGGGTGGATGAGGTGCATAATGCCGGGGCGCTGTTTATCGGCGAGTGGACGCCGGAGTCGGTGGGCGATTTTGCCGCGGGGCCGAGTCACGTGCTGCCGACCGGCGGTACGGCGGCTTATTTCTCGGGCCTGACGGTGGAGGATTTCCGCCGCCGCGTCAGCCTGATCCAGTTCACGAAAGAGGATCTCGAAGATACGCTTCCGGTGGTTGAGGCCTTCGGCCGCATCGAAACGCTCGACGGCCACGCCCGATCGGCGACGATCCGGTTTGAGAAATAAGTCACGGCTTGAATCTGCACGCAAAATGTGCAATACATAATGCGTGCAAGGAGGTCGGTATGACGAAAAACATCACCATTCGAATGGATGAGCAACTGCTGAAAGATGTGAAGCACATTGCGGTTGAGCATGATATGTCGGTTTCGGCCTGGATTACACAGGTGGTGGAAAAGGAAGCCAAGCGGGATGTCCGCTATGAGGAAGCCGGTAACGGAATCATGCGTTTGATGGATCAGGCAAAGGATTACGGAGACGGAGGGAAAACCTATACGCGGGATGAAATGCATGAACGCTGAGGTGTTTCTTGATACCAATATTGTTGTATATGCCTTCGATAAGGGTGATCCGGCTCGGCAGGACTGTGCAAAACGAAGCATCGGTACGCTGGTGGAGAGGAATGCACGAGTGGCCGTCAGTATCCAGGTTCTGCAGGAGTTTATGAATACCATGCTTCGAAAAGGGGAGTCCCATCGATTTCTCCGGGAAGTGGTTGAGCATTTTCTGCAACGTGATGTGATTGAGAATACCGGCGATCTTCTGAGGCGTGCGATTGATGTTCAGGAGCGATTTCAACTATCTTTCTACGATGCAAATATTATTGCCGCGGCGCAGGTGTCGGGGGCGAAAGAGATCTGGTCGGAAGAATTTAACACAGGACAGGATTACGGCGGCGTGGTTGCTGTGAATCCATTTGAAAAACTATGAGCGATTTAATCAGAAAATCGGTGCAGGCGATGAAGGGCTATGTGCCCGGTGAACAGCCGAAGGATGCCGATATTGTTAAACTGAACACGAACGAGAATCCGTATCTTCCGTCGCCGGATGTGCAGGATATTCTCTCGATGATCGATATTTCGGTGCTGTCGCGCTATCCGGATCCGGTGTGCATGGAGCTGCGCAAGGCGATTGCGGAGCTGCACGGCTGCGACGTGGAGAACGTGTTTGTGGGCAACGGTTCGGACGAGGTGCTGGCACTGTGCATACGGGCGTTTGTGGAGCGCAGCGGATCGGTCGGATATTTTGATCCGTCATATTCGCTCTATCCGGTTTTAGCGGACATCGAGGATGTGGAGAAACGGCCGGTGTCGCTGGATGCGGGATACGGCTGGCAGATGCCGGAGGATTATTCGGCCTCGCTCTTTTTCCTGACGCATCCGAATGCGCCGACGAGTTTTGTGTATGACAAGGCGGCCATTGAAAGTTTCGTGAAGGATTTCAGCGGGGTGGTGCTCATCGACGAGGCTTATGCGGACTTTGCGGCCGACAACTGCATGGATCTGGCGCTGAAGTATGACAACGTTATTGTGGCGCGCACGCTGTCGAAATCGTATTCGCTGGCGGGTATCCGGCTGGGCTACTGTGTGGGCGGTGCGGAGCTGATCGGCGCGATGTACAAGATCAAGGATTCCTATAACGTGAACTACCTGACGCAGGAGATTGCCCGCGTGGCGATCCTGGACCAGGACACGATGAGGGCGAATGTTTCGGCGATTGTTGAGACGCGCAAGATGGTTTCGGAAAAGCTCGAGGAATTCGGGTTTGAGGTGGGGCAGTCGCAGACCAATTTCCTGTGGGTGAAACCGCTGGGGATCGGGGCGAAGACGCTGTTCGATGCGCTGCGGAAGAAAAATATTATTGTGCGCTATTTCGGGAACGACGAGCGGACGAAGGATTATCTGCGCGTGACGGTCGGCACCGCACCGGAAATGCTGAAATTCCTGGATGCCACGGAAGAAATTCTCAACGGGGAAGCATAATGGCGGGGGCATGTCCAAACCGGGCGGAAAACCTGAAGCACTGCACGTGTACGTATGATTGTGCCAAACGCGGGATGTGCTGCGAGTGCGTGGCGTATCACCGCGCCAAGGGGGCGGTTCCGGGCTGCTTTTTCTCCACGGAGGGCGAGGCGACGTGGGATCGGTCGAGCGCGAATTTCTGCAAAGACTGCGGGCGCTGATTTCCAGGGGTTGGAACGGCGCGGCGCGTGACGGCGCACGGCTTGACTCGTTTCGGGGTTCGGGCATAATGCGAAGCTTTAATTAGACGGACGATTATATGATTAAGGTATCTGGGGTTACGAAAAAATATCCGGCGCGACTGGCGGTGGATAATATTTCGTTTGAAGTGGGCCGGGGAGAAATCGTCGGCTTTCTCGGTCCAAACGGGGCGGGAAAAACCACCACGATGCGGATGTTGACGGGCTACCTGCCCATGAATTCGGGCCGGATCGAAGTGGCCGGATTTGATATTTCCAAAGCACCGCAGGAGGTGCGCCGGCGCGTCGGTTACCTGCCGGAAAGCTGTCCGCTTTATCCGGAAATGCGGGTGGATGAATACCTGAAATTCCGCGCATCGCTGAAAGGCGTTAAGACGTCCGTTCGCCGCAGCAAGGTGAACGAGGTCAAGGAACTGTGCGGACTTACAGAGGTTGGAAAACGGATTATCGGCCAGCTTTCGAAAGGGTACCGCCAGCGCGTGGGCCTGGCCGACAGCCTGGTGCACGATCCGGACCTGCTGGTGCTGGATGAGCCGACGGTGGGGCTGGACCCTTTTCAGATCCGCCAGGTGCGTGAACTGATTACCCAGCTGGCTGAGCGGCATACGGTGCTGCTCTCCACCCATATTCTTCAGGAAGTGGAGGCGATCTGCGAACGCATCCTGATTATCAATGAGGGCAAAATCGTTGCTTCGGATACCGAGGAAAACCTGCATCGCCAGCTGCAGGCCTGCTCCATTATCGAAATGGAAGTGATGGCCGCGAAGGATGAGGCGATGGCCAAGGTGAGCCGGATGGAAGGGATGGATGTCCGCAATGCCGGCGAGCTGGCGGACGGCTGGCTGTGGCTGGAGATCGAGGCGGATTCGCCGGCGATGCGCGTGGAACTTTATAACCTGGCGGTGGCTGAGGGCTGGGCCCTGCGGGAGCTTTCCGAACAGCAGCATTCGCTGGAAGATACGTTTGTTGAGATTACACGGAAGAAGGGGACAGAGTAATGGGCGTGTTTTTCAGTCTGCTCAAAAAAGAGCTGCGCACCTGTTTTTATTCGCCGATCGCCTATGTGGTGATGTTCTTTTTCTGGGTGCTGACGGGCGGCAATTTTTATTGGCAGCTCGAATCGCTGGCGCACGGGGAATCGCTGACGGTGGCTTCGCAATGGCTGTTCAGCGGCCTGGTGCTGCCGTTTGCCATTCCGGTGATTGTGCCGCTGATCACGATGCGGCTGTTTGCCGAGGAGCGGAAGCTGGGCACGCTGGAGGCGCTGCTGACGACCTCTGTGCGCGTACCCGAGCTGGTGCTGGCTAAATTTTTCGGCGCGCTGGTTTTTTATGCGGTGCTGTGGCTGCCTTCGATTGTTTATGTCTATATCCAGATGCGGCTGGCGCCGGCGGATGTGGCCGGCTTTCCAGACCTTGGAGCCACCTTTGCGGGGGCCTTCGGCGTGATGCTGGTGGGCGCGCTGTATATTGCCATCGGGCTTTTCATGTCGACGCTGACGTCGAATCAGATCGTGGCGGCGATCAGCGGTTTTGCGCTGCTGATCGGGTCGATGTTTGTCACGATGTATATGGCCTACACGTCGCAGAGCCAGGGCGTCCGGGTGGTGGGGCTGTATTATTCGTCTCTTGAACATATGATGACCTTTTCGCGCGGGATCATCGACAGCCGGATGGTCATTCTTTATGTGACGCATGCGGCCTGGTTCCTGTTTGCGTCCGTGCGGGTGGTTGAGAGCAAGCGGGTGTGAACGGGTGAGTATGAAACGTACACTGACAAATTTAAATTCCCTGGCGGCGGTTCTGCTGGCCCTGGTGCTGGTTCAGATGATCGGGTGGGTGTCGCTGCGTAATCCGGTGCGTCTTAACGTGAGCGACCGGACCTATTATGAGCTGTCGGATAAAACGCTGCGGCTGCTGAAAGATCTGGAGAAAGAGGTCCGGGTGACCGTCTTTTTCCAGGAGGAGCACGGCCTTTATCACGACGTGAAAAACCTGATGGAGGAGTATCAGTACCGTTCGCGCAATATCCAGGTGGAGTGGGTGGATCCCGCCCGCGACCCGGCCCTGACGGAACGGCTGGCGGTCAAGTATGGACTGACGGAAGCGCAGGTGGTGGTGTTTGATATCGGCGGCCATTTCAAGGTGGTCAAGCAGTCCGAAATCGGAGAGATGGCCATGGAGCGCGGGCAGAAGAAGCCGACGATTACCGCATTCAACGGCGAGCAGGCGTTCACAAGTGCCATTTACGGTTTGATTCAGGGCGAAACGCCGAAGGTTTATTTCCTGGCCGGACACGGCGAAAAGCGGACATCGGAATTTGATTCGATGGAGGGCTATTCCCGGATCGGCGCCGCGATGCTGCGCGACAACCTGCTGGTCGAAGAGCTGATGCTGAGTGGCGAGACGGGGATTCCGGAAGATGCGGCGGCCCTGGTGATTGCGGGTCCGGAAAAGATGATGAGCTCGGTGGAAATTGAGATGATCGAGGATTACCTGAACCGCAGCGGCCGGGTGATGATTATGCTGGATGCGCTGAAGGAGACGGGGCTGGAGCCGATGCTGAGCCGCTGGGGCGTGGCCCTGCGTAACGATGTGGTGTTTGATCCGGAAAATACGCTGAGCGGAAGCGGTGTGCATATCCGGCGGTATCATCCGCACCCGATCACGATGGAAATGAACTCGATCGTACAGTTTATTCTGCCGCGTTCGGTCATGCCGAAAATTGAAAAGGCGGGGTCGGCCTCGGAAGACCATCCGATGGTGGCGCCGCTGTTTGTGACGTCGGACAAGAGCTGGTCGGAGACGCAGGTGGATGATTCGTCGCCGAAATATGATGCGGGCACGGGCGATATTAAAGGCACGCCGGAGAATCCCATCTCCCTCGGCGTTGCGGTTGAGCGCGGTACGTCCGCCACGATGCTGGATGTGCAGATCCAGCCCTCGCGGCTGGTGGTTTTCGGCGATTCGGATTTCCTGTGCAACGACAAGATGGTCGGCGGCAATGAGGATTTATTCATGAGTGCGGTCAACTGGCTGCTGGAACGTGAAGAGCTGATTGCCATTGCCTCCAAACCGATTGAAGAAGTTAAACTGAGTTTTTCCAGAAAACAGCTCCGGAGCCTGGCCTGGATCAATGTTGCGGGCATACCGGCCGCGGCGATGGTCCTGGGGCTGGTGGTCTGGAGCCGCAGAAGAAAATAGGGGATTTATGAAGGGTCGTTCGACGCTCGTTTTGTTCATCAGCATTGTGGTGCTCGGAATTTTTATCTGGGGCCAGGAAACCTGGCGCGCCCGTAAGCCGGCCCGGGATGCCGAGCGGGTGCGGCTGTTCAACCTGGATGGCGGCTCGCTGCTCTCCATTGCTTTTACCCATTCCAACGGCACGGTGCGCTGTGTGAACGACAACGGCGTGTGGATGGCCGGCAATAATGACGATGGTATGGGCCGCGCGGATGAAGCACTGATCCAGCGGCTGGTGTCGGGCCTGAATTCCATGGGCAAGGGGACCACCATCACGGAGAAGGAGCTGTCGATCCGGGGCATCAATCCGGAGGATTACGGATTTGACGAGCCGATGGCCGTGATTGAAGCGGTCGATAATCATGGCCGCCAGCGCTGGCTGGTGGGACGCCGCGCCCCGCTGGGCAACATGGTTTATGCCAAAAAGAGCGACGAGGAGAATATCTATACCATCTCCGACAAACTGATTGCTGTGATTCCGGGCACGGCGGATATCCTGCGCGACCGGATTGTTTTTCCGGGCGATTCGGTCGGAGTGCGGCGGATGGAAATCCGCGGCGGGTCCGGGTTTATCCAGCTGCTGAAGGATCCGAAAGAGGGCTGGCGTATTCAGCAGCCGGTCGCCGCGCCGGCGGATGCCAAGGAAGTGGATCTTTTTCTTAACCAGCTCTACCGGTTGCGGATCGAGGAGTTTGTGCTCAATAATGTGTCTGATTTTTCCGTTTACGGCCTTCAGGGCGAGACGATGCAGATTTCGGTCGGGCAGGGGGACGGGAATTCCCGCATGCTGATCGTCGGCAGCGAGGTGCCGGATAAACCCGGCCAGGTTTATGCGCGCCGCGCGGATGATACGTCCGTATTTTCGATTTCCTCGGCGATTCGGGGACTGCTGAATGTGCCGGCGGGGCAGTTCCGCGATGCCTCGCTGCTTTCGGTGCCGCCGGGCAGCATTTCGCGCATCAGCCTGACGCGCGGTGAGGATCAGCTGAGCATGGAGTATGACGGCACCAACAGCTGGAGCATTACGCGCCCTGTGGTCTGGACGGCGGAGCCGCGGGCGGTTTCGGATATGGTGACCTTCTGGGTGAGTGCGGTGATTACGGAGTTTGATCTCGAGGCCCCCGGAACGGATCCGGAATGGATCCTGGAATTTTATTCGGCGCAGTACGGTACCTCGAACCGGCTGGAGATCTTTCCGACCAGGGGCAGCAAAGAGGGCCTGCTGATCCGTCGGGACGGGGACGCGAAGGTGTGCCGGATCAACCTGCCGTATGTTCCGGAGAGTTTTATTGATCCGCTGAATTTCAAGGGGCGCAACATCTGGATGCTGGACACCGAACAGGTGAAGCGCGTCGAGCTGATTAAACCGCAGAAACGACAGGTGGTTGAGCGGCTGGAGGATAACCGCTTTGCGCCGGTGGAGCCGAGCGGCGATGTGAACCTCAACCGCGAGGCGCTTACCCGTCTGCTGCGCAACCTGCAGCAGGTGAATACGAGCGGATATATCACGTATAATCCGCGGGACCTGGATATTTACGGACTGGCTGATCCATCGATTGAGTTGCATCTGGGCCTGTCCGGAACCAACGAGCTGGGCCGCGTGCTGCTGGTGGGGCGCGAAACATCGGAAGGCTATTATTCGATGGTTAAGGG
>JBFJYX010000045.1:0-12099 GCA_041622415.1 Pontiella sp. | reverse complement strand
ATAGGTCATCCATTTCTCGAAACCGTTCGGCCCCTCAATCAGGTGCGGCGCATTCAGCCCGTAGACCGCGGGCTCCACCGGCAGCTCCCCGGCATCGAACAGGCCGAAATCAACAAAGCGGTATGCGGCGTCTTCGGGCACCCGCACCCGCACCGCCATCACATTCTGCTCCTCCGAAAAAAGGCCCTCGCAGGCCGCGGTAATATCGTGGTTGCTGTAGGCGATCGACGGCGTGGACGATTCATAAACCTTTTTGCCGTTCACATACACCTGCGCCGCACCCTCATGGCGGATATTCAGCACCGGGGTATCCGGAATGCCCTGGCGCAGGTTAAATTCGCGGCGGATCCAGATATATTCCCCTTCATCCCATTTCGTGCGGCAGGCCAGCAGCTGCGCCCCGTCAATTTCATCCGGTGCGCCGAACCCGCCGTCGCCTGTGCGCCATTTGGAATAAGTATAGGCCGGCAGGGTCCAGTCCCCCTCCGGTTCGAGCGTGGTGTAGCGGCCGCGCCACGGCGAAAATTCCCCGGACGGCAGAATGGTCTTATACTCATACGAAAGACGGTCCGCATTCCGCTTCAGCACCGGATCCGGCCGCTTATTCTCGTTCTCCAGCCGCAGCGGGTTTTCATTCATCGCCACGCCCACTTCGCGCAGGCCGGTGCGCGGGCTGGCATTGTTGGCGGCATAGAGCAGGTAATAGTGGCCGCGATAGGCAAAAATCTCCGGCTCGCCCAGATCCGCACTGTCGATCGAATCCCACATGCCGCGCCGCCCGTCGAGCAGCTGATCCGGTTTCCCGTAGGTATTCCACGGCACGGAATAGCGCTGCAGCCAGACCTCGCCTTCATCCTTGCTCCCGTCGCGCCGGTTCACCGAAAACAGGATCCCGCTGTCGTCCTGATACATCCGCATCTGTTCCCCGGAGAGCCCCGCTTTCCGAACCTCGGAAAACGGCGTCATCGGGGTATCCGCAGAAGCAAAACCGCGGCCTTCAAGATAGAGATAAAAGAGACCGTTGCGATAGATCAGTTCATACGGCCCCGCCTGGGATTCCGGCAGCACCTGAACCGGTTCGCCCCAGTCCACCAGATTCTCCGAAGAAAACATGCGGCCCGTATCATCGGAACCCATGGCATAATATGCGCCGTTATACCGGACCACCGCCTCATCGATCGGCACCGGCAACGGATTGTTCACCGCGAAGCTACAGAACCCCGGCAGCAGAACGCCGCCGAGCAGTTTGATTTGATTCAGGACTCTCACATTATCCTCCCGCAGATCCTGCCTAAGCGTCAGAACTATCCCCTAACAGGTTTATGAAAACCAGATATTTCCACGCACAGCAAATTGACTTTACTCTGCATCCAACATTCAGCACCGTTCTTTCGATGGCCCGAAAAAATAACGTCTTTTATCTGATCGCCGGGTGCGCCCTTGTGGCCCTGGCGACGCTCGGCATTATCCTGCCCCTGCTGCCGACCACGCCGCTGCTGCTGCTCGCCGCCTGGTGCTTTGCCAACTCCTCAGAAAAATGCCACCGCTGGCTCCTTGAACACCGCCTCTTCGGACCCATCATCAGAAACTGGCAGGAAAACCGATGCATCCCCCGCCGCGCAAAAATAACTTCCGTGCTGATGATTCTGCTCTTCGGCGGCTATGCCATCTACCGGTTGGAAAATCCCTATGTCCGCATCATCGGCGGAGCCCTCTGCCTCATCGGCCTCATCACCGTGCTGCGGATTCCCGTGTGCCCGAAGGATTAGCTTTATCTTTTCACCATCGGAACAAAGCGGACATAGATATCGGGAATTTCGCGGAACCCGTCCCCGGTGCGCTCCAGGATAATCAGTTGCTGAACCCCGGTGCCCACGGGCAGGATCATCCGCCCGCCCTCTTTCAGCTGGCGCACCAGCTCTTCCGGAATTTCCGCCGGAGCGCAGGTGACAATGATCGCATCAAACGGAGCCTCTTCCGGCCAGCCCCGGTAGCCGTCGCCGGCTTTCACCTGCACCGCATATCCTTCCGCGCGGAGCACCCTCGCTGCATGTTGGGCCAGCTCCGGAATAATTTCGATGCTGAAGACGTCCGCCCCGAGCTCGGCCAGCACCGCGGCCTGATAGCCCGAACCGGTGCCGATCTCCAGGATCTTCATGCCCGGCGTCACCTCCATGCGCTGCGTCATGTAGGCCACCATGAAAGGCTGGGAAATGGTCTGGCCGAAGCCGATCGGACACGGATGGTCGCCATAGGCATCGCGCCCGCGCATGGCCTCCGGAATATAAACATGCCGGCGAACCCGCCGCATGGCCTCCAGCACACGCTCATCCCGGACACCCTGCATCCGGATATCTTCCACCATGGCCTGACGTTCGGATGTCATATCGCGATCTCCCGCGTCCCGGCAGGAAACAACCGACAGGCTGAAGGTCAGCAGACTAAGGATTCTGCTGCTTCGCCACCACGCTGTTGACTTTATCCTCAAGCGACTGCTCCCGGTCATTGCGGGTTCCGAGCTTGATATTCGTGTGGATTCGGGGCGCACCCATGCCATGCACCTTTTCGTGGCAGGCCTTCACGGCGGCAAACACCGTATCCCACTCGCCTTCGATATTGGTTCCGTTGGCGTGCAGTGCGGTTTTCAGGCCCGGCTGGTTGAGGATGTCCTCGCAGGCCGCCACATACTTCGAAAGGGAAATCCCGACGCCGATCGGCACAATCGTTAAATCAACAATCACTTTCATCTAAAACCTCCAATACCGCTTTCTGCCATTTCCTCACCGAATTCACCAGCCAAACTTCATCCGCACTGCGCAGGTCTTCAAGCAAAAGTATACCCTCTTCAACGTCTCCGGATTTCAGCAGATGCTCCCGGAAGGTGCCGGCCAACAATCCGCATTCCACCGGCGGTGTAATCCTTTTCCCGCCCCGGGAAACCACCACGTTAGTAAACGTCCCCTCCGTCACTTCACCCCGTTCATTCCAGAGAATCACTTCGTCATGATTCGGGAACGCCGCTTTCGCCGACGCATACACATCCCGGTGCGTCGTCTTGTGATACAGAAAAACATCCTGCGGGTTCACCGGATCTTCAGCAAGGGCCGCACGCAGCACCGGCCGCTCTTCAGCCGCCGCCGCATCCACAGGAAACGTCTGCACCTCCATGTTGCCGTCCATCGACACCAGCAACCGGATTTTCACACTTGCGCAGGTGTGGTATTTGCGGTCCAGCGCCTGAAAAACCGCATGCATATCCAGCGGAATATCAAAATAGGCCGCCGATTTGCCCAGGCGCTGCAGGTGTTCGTCCAGCAGATAAATCCCCGACTCCGGCTCCCACAGCATCGTTTCCAGCAGTTGGAACTCCGGGCGGGGCTGGGTTAAGACGCGCGCCTTCGTCAGCGTTTCCTCATATTCCGATTCCGCATCCGAATCCCAGACAATCCCGCCGCCGACCCCGAATTCCAGCCCGCCGTTCTGAATCAGCGCCGTGCGGATCGCCACATTAAACCCCGCCTCGCCCTGCGGGGTGATGAAACCGATCGATCCCGTATAAATTTTACGCGGCGACGTTTCCAGTTCCCGGATAATCTCCATCGTCTTCGCCTTCGGTGCGCCGGTGATCGACGCGCACGGGAACAGCGCTTTTAGAATCTTCACCACAGAGGGCTCAGCGGAACACAGAGGCTTGGTCTCCGTGCTCTCTGTGTCCCCTGGCGAAGCATGTGGTGAAAGAGATTTTTTCAGTAGTGTTCCAGTAACCGTGGAGGTCATCTGCCAGACGGTCGGATATTTTTCGACATCGTAGGTACTGACGGTCTCCACCGAACCCGCTTCGGCCACACGCCCGATATCGTTGCGGATCATATCGACAATCATAATATTTTCCGCGCGGTCTTTTTCCGACCGCGCCAACGCCTCCGCCTGTTTCCAATCATTGGAAAGCGTCAACCCGCGTTTGGCCGTCCCCTTCATCGGGCGGCAGGTAATGACCCCGTTGCTGACATGGAAAAAGAGCTCCGGCGAAGCCGAGCAGATGGCAAAACCATCGGTTTCAATAAAGGCCGCATGCTCCGTCTTCTGCCCCTTCACCAACTCATAAAAAAATGCCCACGCATCGCCTTCGAACCCGGCATTCAGCCGGTAGGTATAATTCACCTGATAGGTCGCGCCCTCGGCAATCCGGTCCTTGATTTCATGGATCGCATGCCTGAATGCATCCCGGGAGACGGAGGGTTTTAATTCACCGATTTCAAATGCCCGCCCGGCGGCACATTCAATATCGTCCAGCACGTCCGGCGCTTTGAAGAGTCCGAGCATAACCAGCGGAAAACCGTCGGCCGGGTGCGTCTTCAGCGCGGCATCAAAAGCCGGCGCCGCTTCGTAGGAAATAAAGCCCGCCGCATAGAGCCCGGACTGCTCCGCCTCGGCAATCGCCGGCAGCACCTCCTCCATCCGCTCCGCGTGCACCACCTTTTCCGGACCTTGGAAATGCAGCCACCGCCCGCCATGTTTCAGAACCACTTTCATCGGGAAAAGCTAGCACAGCCGTTCCCGATTACTAGAGCTAAAACAGAATACCCAAACGCGCGTTCGCCGCTATGGATTCGTAGTGTTCGCCCACATATCCGGTCAGGCCGAGTTCGATTTCGATCCGCTCGCCCAGCCGGGCATCAAGCGAAGTACCCAGCCGGAAGATATCCTCAACCGGAGCCTGCAGCAGGAAAGTATAGGAGCCGTCAACTCCGGCAATCGAATAATCCATCCGATCGGAATCCGCGTTGAATTCATGCACCCAGCCTACCAGCACGCGGGGTGTCACGACCGCCCGCCTGAAGACCAGCGGGGACTCCAGGGCACAGCTGAGCTCAGACTGCCCGCTCCAGGTTTCGTAGTTCTCCACCAGAATATCAGGCCGGCCGGCTCCCCGGTCGGTATGACTGGCCTGGTTGTAATATCCGCCCGACACCGCTGCGCCCGGCACCAGAACGATACGACGCCCCTCGCCGATGCGCCGACGGCCGCCCGCATAGAAGCCGAGCTGGTGGACATGGTATTCAGCGGAGCTGCCGGTAAGAGAACCGGCCCGGCTTGACACCTCGCTGATTCCGTACCCCAGATTGAAATCAGCCGACCACACCGGCTGATCAATCTCCGCATACAGAAGCGCCAGCGCCGTATCGGCCTCGCTGGTTCCGCCGGAATCCTGATCCACATTGGATGCGGCATAGCCGCCGGCAACGCCAACCCGCGCCGCTCCAGCCAGACGGTCGCATCCAATCAACGTGCCCCACACATCCTGATCGTAGGCGGAAAAACCTGATTCAGCACTGCGTTCCGCCCAGGCACCGAAGCCCGAAATCCACCCGCGCATATTGTATGCATCTTCACTCGGGCCCGCGGTCCCGGCGGGTGCGGCACCGTCGACGCCGGACACCTGCCTGTTGCGCACGCTGCCGAAAGCGGAAGAAATAATTTGGCCATGCAGCCTGGCCGAAGGACGGTAATCGAACTCCTGAAGGAGCGCCGCCGCCAGCTCAGCTGCATCCATTCCACTTTTATCAAGGGTCTCGAGCATGCCGTCAAAAGCACTGCCTCCGCTGCCGGAAATAAGATCGATCTGCTGCACCACCCGGTATGCCGAACTGCCATCATCGATGTCCATGCCGGCGGCATCCGCAAGCTGCTTGCGGCCGAGAATCGCGAACAGGCTGTTATCGGCCGCAACCCACTCCGCATCGAGCAGACTGTTGCCGAGCGTCAATGCAGAGAGGTCAGTGGGATTAACCACCCCATCCACTTCAAGCGTCCCGGCCGAGACCAGACAATTGGTCACCGCGGAACCGAATTCCAGTGCCCCGATCTCGGAATAGCACAGCAGCACGGCACCGGCCTCGAACGCAGCCGAACCATCAACCTCAAGCCGGCCGGCGACAGGTGCGCCCTGGGTATTCGTTGAAATACCAAACTGCAGAAAGGCATCGGACGACTGGTAATAGCTCCCCGCATGCACACTTCCGGAAGAACCGATGTCCAGCGTATTTCCGGACAGGACATTCAGCCGTGAACCGACCTCCAACACACCCCCCTGTTCCACCAGCAGGAGATTGCCGGACCCATTGTAGCCGACGTCGAGTTGATTGGAGCACGTAAGCATGGAACCCAAACCGGAAACCCGCACCACGTTCCCGCTGGCGCCGGCATTCAGGCCGATCGCCAGCCATTCCACCGCCGCGCTCCCGCCATCGAGCAACGCCAGTTCATTGCCCGAACCATCAAACCCGACATCCAGCCAGCGGCTCGTCCAGGTTGAGCCCGCCCCGGTGACCGTGATGGAGTTGCTCGAAGAAGATGTTCCGTAGCCCACGAGGCCATAGTCGGCAGTAACGCTCGCGCCGTCTTCAACCCGCAGCGCGTTGTCCGAGCCATAACCGCCGGCATAGATCCGCTGGGTGCTGTTCCACACCGTATTGGAACCGCCCACCCGCAAGCTGTTGCCCGACGAATCATCGCCGATCACGGCATTTTCGCACGTCATGCTGCCCGATTTCAGTTCCAGGTGATTCCCATCGACGCTGGTCCCCACATATACATTGACCCGGCTCCACCCCTCTTTATTCAACACCAGGGTCGAACCATCATCGACGGTCATATCCGGATCCGCGCCAGCCTGCGCCAAGGAACAGGCCATGCCGGCCATAACGCCTATCAGAATGTATTTTTTCACTATGCTTCTCCTTTTGAAAAACTATCGCCGTGTACGGCTGCGCCCGAAATACAGGGCCAGGCCGCCGACCAGCAGCGACATCAGCGTCGAGGGTTCGGGGATCGCCAACCCGGTGGTTGCGGCAATCCAGTCCCATTCCGACTCCAGCGCTATACCGCCGCCCCAGTCGCCGAACAGTCCGCCGGAGCCCTCCGAAAAGGTATTAACCCCCACCAGCGCCATCCCGTCATCGAGCTCCAGCAGCAAAGCACCTCCCGAGTCGCCGGGGCCGATCAGACTTTCGATGTCGTTGCCGAGACTGCCCGCGGATTCGCCGAACGAATCCGGCGAATCGAAATCGTACCGAAAGAGCGTGCCGCCATCGGAAGACTCGAACTCATCGATCACGTTGTATCCGACACGCCGGTCGGTCAGAGAGGCATCGGTGGTATAGCCATAGCTGCCGTAGCCCGACCGGCCGTACCCGACCAGCGAGGCGGTATCGCCCAATGACAGGCCCAGCCCCAGGGTCGGGAACGCCAGCTCCGGCAGCGGATCTTCGAAATAGAGCAGCGAAAGATCGTGCTGGATCGACGGGTTGCCGAAACCGGTAAAGTCCGGATGCGAATAGAAAGACGAAGCGGTATAGCTGCCGTAGCCGGGCAGATAAAAATCGATGGCCAGGCCGGCATCCACCGCCCCGTCGTCGTTGAAATCCACGTTGTGCCCGGCACTCAGCACCCAGTGGCTGGAAATGGCGGACGCCGAGCCGCGATAACTGTAGCCATTGGCCTCCATGGCCAGCGCCCCGACAAAATTATAAGCCGAGGCCGCGCCCGCGCCATCCACCCGCTGCGACGGCCGGTCCACCGGCAAGTCAAACTCGCCGCCGGCCAGAATGGCGTGCGCTGAAAGTGCACATGATGCACTGATCCAAACAACGCACTGAATGAAATGAAAGAACGCGCCGCGCATTTAGAAGCCCACCGTAATGGTTATGGACTTGGAATCTCTCATTTCAGACTCTGTCGTTGCTCGGAGCCAATACTCGCCGGCATGCGATGTATCCACTTCCATGATAAAGAGCTCATCAGAAGTCTGCCCATCCAGCGGATTCCCATTATGATACCACTGCACACTCACCGGCTCAGCGGAAGAAGCAAAACAGAGCAGTTCCAACACATCGCCGGAGTTCAGTGTTTGGTCATACATCAAAGAGTCATCAATAGTGATTGCAGACTCGGTTACCGACACGGTTACCGACTTCGAATCCGCAACGGCAGTTCCGTCGGTTACTCGGCAGAAATAGAGGCCGGCATGTGACTCTTCCACATTATCGATGAATAACTCCGGCCAGATTTGGTCAGCAATCGGACTGCCGTCATGATACCATTGATACGTTTCATTACCCGATGCATTCGCAAAACACATAAGCTCCAATGTTCCACCTGACGTCAGGTTTTGATCTTCCATCCACTGGTCATCGATCTCTATGGCGGTTGCCGGAACCGTCAATACAGCCACTTGCGAAGTCACAGACAGACCGCCTCCGGATACCACGGAGAAATAATTTCCCCCATCGGCAGAGCTCAGGTTATTCAAAGTTAAGGTCGAAGAACTCACCCCCGTTATCACAGATCCATCATGGTACCACTGATAAACCACGGGAACATTGGCGGTTACCTGGCAGCTGAATTCGGCTCCGTCACTTGCACTGGCGGGGTTCTGGTCCTGAGGCTGTTCAATAATCACGATCTCCGGCGGAGGAGAGGTCACACTCAAGGTCGCCACGTCGGAGCTAATAACGGTCCCGTCCCAGAATTCGATACGATACTCATAATCACCGGCATCGGAGGTCGTCAAATCGGATAACGTAAGCGTAGGCTCCTGCTCGGAATACAATCGTTGCCCATCATGATACCAATACGTCCATGTCTGAAGATGACTGGCAGTGAAAGAACAGCTCAATGTCACAGAGTCTCCAACCCCGAGAATCTGACTCTGCGGCTGTACTTCAAAATTAACCACATAGGGCATCGTGATCGTAACGCGCTGTGAATCATTCGTTTGATTTCCGGCAATCACCCGAACAAAGAAGCTATACCGGTCTACATCCTGAAGATAATATTCATTGAGTTCCAACTCGCTTTCATTGGCATAAGGAATCAGTCCATACGCATCCTCATACGCCACTCGGTACCATTGATAGGTAACCGGATAATTGGCCTCTACAGAACACCGCAACACCGTTGAAGTGGAGAATGCGGATAGGAACTGATCCTCCGGCTGCAATGCAAAGGCAAACTCTACCGGGATGGTCAATACGGCCACGGCGGAAGTCGTGACCCCGCCCGAACCGGACACCACAGCATAATAGCCGCCATTATCTGCATATTCCAGGTCGGAGAGTGCCAGCAGGGAATTAGTCTGCCCGGACAACAGGACATCGCCATGGAACCACTGATATGTAATCGGGTAAGCTGCGGCAGCTTCGCATACAAACTGAGCCCCGCTGACAGTTTGAGGATTCTGATCCTGCGGTTGTACCGTAATAAGCGGAGCACTCCTCACCACCGTCAGCGTTTCCTTTTCCGATTCCTCATACCTTCCGTCAGGGAAGGTTATACGCAGATGATATTGCCCGTTATCGCTTTCTGACAAAGAATCAAAATTCAGGCTGGACTGGGTTTCGCCCTCTATGGGCAGACCGTTGTGATACCAATGCAGACTGGCACCCCAGGCATGAGAAAACCGATAGTTGCAGGCCATCCAGAACGCCCCGCCTTCATCCCGCGACGCACTGGTGAAAATTTCGTCGAAGACTGCAGCATAGGGCATGGTGATCTCAATATACCGCGAGTCAAAAGTCTGCCCACTGGATGTCACCCGCAGAAAGAACAGGAAACGATCAGAGCGATCCAGAAACTCACCGGCATCCATTTCAGCAAGATTATAACCGGCGCATTCTGACTCAGTGCCGGTCGACTTGCTTTTCAGCATCCATTGATACGTCGGCGAGTAGGTGGATTCCACCTCACAGCGCAACACGGCACTGGTGGAGAATGAGGGAACGGTCAAATCCGACGGTTCTTCAACAAACTCAACCCAAACAGGCACCGTCAGCGTGGCCACCTGCGAGGTCACCGACAACCCGCCCCCGGACACAACGGCATAATAATCCCCGTTATGCGTCTGGTCCAGACGGTCTACCGCAAACACAGACTCCGTTCCTCCGGCCAACTCATCCCCATTATGGAACCACTGAACCGTATACGGAACCGAGGATACAACCGAACAGCTAAACTCTATGCCATCGGCCGTAGTTGGACTTTGGGACTGAGGATGGGCAACAATGGTTATCCCCGGAACCGTCAAAGTCGCAACACGCGACGTAATTGAAACGCTTCCGCCTGTCGCCACTGCAAAATAATCACCGACCACAGCCTCGTTCAGATTCGTCAGCGTTAGATCGGAATCTGTTGCTCCGTCAACCGGAACCCCCATATGGAACCATTGGTATGTAACCGGACAATTGGCCTCCGTTGCACAATGGAATTGCACTGTTTCTGTAATTGCCGCGGGGGATTGATCTTCCGGATGTTCGGTTATCCTGACCTCAAACGGAAACTCCAGATGCGCAGTATGCGAATACGAAGAAATGGCACTTCGGTTGGCATAAGCAGTAACCGTCAACGAATAGCTCCCGTGATCCAGATACGTCAGGTCGCTCAAAATCAGGGTATCGTTGGTTGCGCCACTGATGACAAGACCGTTGTGCAGCCACTGATATCCGGAAATCGGGAAGTTTGATTTCACCTTACAACTGAACTGCGCACCGTCGGCAGCCGTTTCCGGCGCCTGATCTTGAGGATGCTCAAGAAACTCAAGTTCGTAGGGCACTGTGAGCGTAGCCTGCTCGGAAAACGCGGAACCATACCCATAGCTGCCGGATGCAGAGACCTTAACCCTATACTGACCGCTGTGCGTATAGTTGAGATTCGTCAAGATCAGGGTCGTTTGCGTAGCACCCGCAATCTGAGCACCATCATGATACCATTGATAATCAGCCCCATCGGTAATATCCGTCTGGCAATGGAACACCGCTCCGGTGGCAACGCTCGGGGTTTGATCTTCCGGATCCTGGAGGAAGGTTGGTGTATCAACTGCTGTAACTTCAAACTCTTGACTATCACAGAAAACCAAATCACCGAAGATATCCTGATAGACGTCCAGTCTATAATTTTTTGTGTCGATTACCTGCAAACGAACCAATTCCCCTTCTCCTGTTTTTTTCCAGGACACGCCGTTTTCTTCGTAGAGTTTATAATACAACGGATAATTTGATTCTGCGGAAACAGGCGGCATAGGAAGTCTGCTGTACTTCAAACAGACAGGATTATAGTAAAAAGGTTGTGTCCACGAAAATTCAGGCGTCTCAATATCCATCCGTAATTCACATTCCGTTGAATGAACCAGAAGAGGTGTTCCGATATCCTGAAAAACCTGAATGCGATAGGTTCCCCGGTCGCTATAAGACAGATCATCAAGCACCGCCGAATCTCCACGGACGACATCAGTCCAGCACACAATGCCGGAACTGTCCGTCGACAGTTTGGATACGGTATAAATCAGCGGATAGTTTGAGTCAGCCCGACCGGACAAATCCACGCTATCGCCGTTCACATAGTCAACAATGGAGGGAGGCTCCTGAATCCAGTTGAATTCTGCTTCGGCTTTGCCGTAAACCGTGACGACGTCGGAACGCACCCCTTGGTCATCAACGGAAGCTACGGCATAATATTGAACTGCCTGGGAAGCGCTCGAAACCGACACCCTGAGCACTTGACCGGTTTCACCCTCAAGGTGGTGCTCGACAGAATTCCCGTCAACGTCGGTTTCAATAACATACCACTGATAGGTCAATTTATAAGGGGAGTTTACCCCGGCCACAAAAGAAAGCGAACAAGTCTGTCCGGCAGCAATAGTCTGACTCTCAGGCTGTGTCTTCACCTGTATATCTACGGGAGGACGGTAGACCAGACGAACCGTTTTTGAAAAAATAGAATGTAAACCATCATATTCACTATAGGAACCGAACTGTTCTAGAGCTTCCGCCCCGGGTGCAAACTCATCATCCCGAAAATAAACGACAAACTTATACGCCCCCGCGTCTGACTCTGAAAAATTATTGAGTGTAACGGTGTCATTATATGTCCAGTCGCCAAGACTCCCGCTCCAGGAAGGAACGGATCCTCGTACTGAACCATAGTTCGCTGGCGGAATCCATAGGGCATAAATCCGATCCGACGTCGATCGATTGACAACCTCGTCAGGAGAAAGCGTCCCTGAATTTTCCCAGAAACTCCCGTACAGGGTGACTGAGTCACCGT
>JBFJYX010000044.1:0-12107 GCA_041622415.1 Pontiella sp. | reverse complement strand
GTCGGTTATATTCAGATTCTGAATCATGATGCGGGTGTGGCGGCTTTCGTTGCGGCCCGACATAAAAATGCCGTTGGCTTTATTTTTATGAATGCCCTTGATCCACAGATCTTTAATCAGCACGTCGGCAACCTGCGGTTTCGGCTGTGCTTCAAAACCGGATCCGCTCATTTCATTGGTCTGCTGAAGAATCGTGCGTTCCCGCCCGTCGCCGACAATGGAAACGCGGCTTTTCAGAATCAGCGTTTTTTCCAATGGGTGGACGCCCGCTTTCAGATGCACCACGCCGCCGCCCGCCTCGTGAGCCGAATCAATCGCCGCCTGAATAGATTCACCCGGTTCGACCACCATCACGTTGTTCAGAAACTGCTGCGGATATTCCACGTGTACAAACGCATCATTCCACTTCGCAGCCATAACGGTTTTCACTTCCGGCTCGATGACCACCTTTTCCAGTTCAAAGGCCGGTTCTGCAAATGCGGACACTCCCAATCCAAGAAGGACCGACAACCCGACAATTTGTTTTTTCATCCTGTTCTCCATATTATTTCGTTTTGCGACGCCGCACCAATGCTCCCAAAAGAAGGACCACCACAATGCCTCCCCCGACCAGCAGGACGAGTTTCCGGTTCGAGGAAGCCTGTTGCTCCGCTTCAACATCTCCGGCAACGGGTTCAGCAGCTACCGAACTCCGGTTCGTCACGGCAGCCTCCGGCTGTACAGCGGCAACCACCGGTTCCTCGACTGTTTGCGACGCGTCGATGATCAGCTGATCCAGAATATATGCGGCATTACGGCCCAGCACCGAAATCTTCATCGGTTGCACGCCCTGCTCCAGCCGAACATCCCGGGCCACGGTCAAGGTTTCCCACTCGTCGGTAACCGGCAGGGTGACGGCTTCCGTAACCGCCTGTTCCTGAAAACCAAAACGGATCTGTCCTTCTTCCCGCGCCATGTAGCGGACGCGCAGATCATAGTTTCCAGACCTTGGAACATAGACGGTATAGGTCAGCCATTCGCCGTCCATCAGTTCCGAGAGCGCATACCCGCCCGCGGGCAGTTTGACAATGTCCACGTCATCATTCCGGTACGCTTTATTCCGGTTCCCTTCCGTACTGTCGGAATAGGTCCGGCCGTTTCCAGACATTGGAAACCAGTCATAGTTTTCCGCTTCAATCACGGCCGGCAGCACGGGCATATCAAACACGGGCACGCCGTTTTCAAAACCGCTGACCGGATCGCCGGCGCAGCCCGGCGGGCGGTGAAACGTCAGCCCGCCCCATCCGGGATGGTCCGTATTCCATCCGTTGCCCTCGATGCCGACCAGGTCGAGCGAGCGCTTGGTCCAGACCGCCTGATCCCCCAGCCCCATCCGAACATTAAAGTGCGCCCATCCCTGCTCATAAATGGGTCGATGCTCAATAAACTTGCCGCGGCTCAAACGCTCATCATTCCCCTCGAAATAGGGGCAGATGGCCTTTGAAAACCAGCGACCGGTGCGATCCTTGCGCTGGATAAATTCACCGGATTCCACGGTGGGCTCCCACGGCGTCGGCTGATCCGGATAGGACTTAATAAACGAGGTATTGTAGCGCGCCGAAAATTCAAACGCTTTGAGCATCCGGTTATCGAGATGGTTCCAGGCCGGGTCGCCCTGGTTCCACGCCACCTCCGCGATCATCTGGAAAATGCTGAGCCCGAAATAGGAATGCTGCTGGTCGCGCGAGCTCTCCTGGCACTGCCCGTTTTCCCAGAAATAGTTGGCCAGCGTGCCGTTGTATCCCCAGTCCTCCTCGCTCGATTTGCGCTCGTGCTTATAGACGGTGTGGTACGGCGTGTCGCTGACCTCAGCCGTCGATCGGGACGGCCCGGCCGCATACGGCAGGTCATCCGGCCGGTGCGGCAGTCCTTTGTAGTAGTTCAGCGCGCGGTCAAACATAATTTCGTTATCGAGAAACACCGCCATCGAAATCATGGCCCGGAACGCAATCGCATCCTGGTTGCCGTGGCGGTCGGGATCGCCGTTGAGAATATTCCAGTAAAACGACTTTTCGCCTTCCGGGATTTCCGTGGTCGAATAGCCCGGATACACCAGCATCGCCTTGAATTTTTCAATGTCTTCTTCCGCCCAGCCGTCGTAGGTGCTGCGGATAATTTCCGCGCCTTCGATCATCTTCCAGGGGCGGTTGCCCGAATTGAGGGCAAACCCGTTCGTCTGACGGATGTTCTGCCAGGCATTGAAAATCTCGACGCACTTCTCCGCGTGGCGCTCGTCCCCGGTGATAGACCACATCAGCGCATTGAGATAGGCCGCCGTGGTATCCGAAATAAAGGCGCCTTTGTTGGGCTGCGTTTCGGTCATCGACGGGTCGCCCTTGACCTCGTAATCGTAGCGCGCCTTGGGATATTCCCGCAGCGCTTTCAACGTCGACCAATAAGGCTCGGCCTGCGTTTCGACCATATATTTCATTCGGTCGAGATCCGATTTTTTATGCAGGCAGCCCGGATGAACAAAGGCGCGATCGGCCATCACGGCAGGCACGGCCACCGCAACTGAGAGAAAGAACAAGTACTTCATCATTTTACGATTCCTCGCTCCATACATGGGAGTCCTGAAGCAGTTCACTGTATTGCTTTTCGAGAAGCTGTTTGAGCTCTTGCAGTTTTTCCGGATGCGACCGGCTCAGGTCATTCGCTTCGCCGACGTCTTCGCGCAGGTTGAAGAGCTGGAAATCGGACAGCGTGGCCGCTTTGATCAGCGCTTCATTCCCGGAAGTGATCCCGCGTTGTTTATCGACACTCAATCTGGCCAGCACTTTCCAGTCGCCGTCCCGCATGGCCACCCGCCGCTCATTGATCGCGTGGTAATAGACCCAGAGCAGCGGCTTTTCGCGGATGATTGTTTGGTTTTCCAGCACCGGCAGAAAGCTGGTCCCGTCGAGCTCCAGACCGGCCGGCGGTGCAGCTCCGGCCAGCTCACAGAAAGTCGGCAGGAAATCCAGCGCGGACACCGTCTGTTCACTCACCTGCCCCGCCGGGATCTTTGCGGGCCAGCGCATAATGCCCGGCACCCGGAATCCGCCTTCAGTCGTCCACACCTTCATGCCGCGCAACGGGGTGGCCCGGCCATAGGAGCGCGTTTCGTGCGCAAAACGAAGCAGCTGTTCCGGCCCGTTATCCGAGCAGAAGAGCACCAGCGTATTTTCATCCACGTCCTGCGCCTTCAGCCCCGCCATCAGACGGCCGACCGCCGCATCCATATTGGCGACATTGGCAAAATACTGGGCCTCGTCCTCATTCCGTGCGGACGCTGCATAGGCCTTCACCAGCTCCGGCGGCGAGGCGACCGGTTCATGCGGTTCATGGAAAGTCACATACATGAAAAACGGCTGCTGCGGATGTTCTTTGCGGTGGCCGTCCAGCCAGTCCAGCGCCTCATCCACCACCAGTTGGCAACTGAAGCCCTCCAACGGTCCGACCTCCTCGCCGTTCCGGACAAAGTTTACCGGATTTTCATGGGAAGGGGCCGCATTGTTGTGGGTGGCAA
The DNA here is from genome assembly GCA_041622415.1 of Pontiella sp. Taxonomy (GTDB): domain Bacteria; phylum Verrucomicrobiota; class Kiritimatiellia; order Kiritimatiellales; family Pontiellaceae; genus Pontiella. The sequence goes on along the minus strand of JBFJYX010000044.1, from coordinate 8,560 downwards.
ACCAGTGGTCGAACCCGGCGTCATCCGGCTGCGGCTGCTCCGGGGAATTAAACTTTCCGTTGCAGTGCCATTTGCCTGACATGCAGGTGGCATAACCGGCGTGCTTCAGCAGCTGCGGGATGGTGATTTCCGAGGCCCGCATATGAATCTGCTTTCCGTTGGGAATCCATTCATAAATCCCGGCCCGGTTCGGATTCCGACCGGTCAGCAGCCCCACCCGCGAAGGTGAGCAGACCGCGGCCGTCGAATAAAAATCGGTAAAGCGCATCCCTTCCGCCGCGAGCCGGTTCAGGTTCGGCGTCTTGATATGCGGATGGCCGTAGCATTCCAGATCGCCGTATCCCAGGTCATCGCAGAGGATCACCACGATGTTGGGTTTCGAGCTCTTCTCCTGAGGCCGTGCGGCAGATCCCGCATGCCCATACCCCGTAAGAAGGACCAGACCGGCCGCCAACAGAATTTTATTCATCACTTCATCCGTCCCGTTTTATATCCCAAAAAAACCACGCGCAGCCGGCGTCTCACAGCTGCGCATGGTTCAACAAACAAAAGGTCGTTCCGCTAGTCAAACGCTACAGAAATCTTATCGAGGACCGGCCGCGATTCGTTTTCCGTCGTATCCGTCAGTCTGACTTCAAACAGGAAGCCGTATCCTTCCGGCAGGGCGGACAGGTCCATCTGCGCCGGCGTTTTGGCAATCTGCTTGGCGAAACCTTCGATGGTGGCATACTGCTCGGAAACCGTCTGCCAGTCGGACCACTGATCCGCCTGGCCGTCATTGGACGTATCGACGCCGACGCGCACGTCCACGCCTTCGACCCACGGGCCGGAGCTGACATAGTCGGTCTTCATCTGCGTCAGCAGATAAAACTGACCTTCCGCAAACAGGATGTCCGGATCGGGATGACCGCTGCCGATGTTGCCGCAGAAGCTGAACTGCTCATTGATATCCGGGGAGGTAAACCAGGCAACGCTCATCGCCTTTTTATCGCCGTGGGCGGTTGAAGGGTCGAAATCGCAGAAGAGATAATACTGCCCGCCAATGGAAATCGCCGCCCAGTCGCCGTAGGCATTCTGTTCCGGTTCGTGAATCTCATACCGGGCGAATGCCACCTTTTGCCCCGGCTTGATTCCATGATAGGTCTTCTCGCCGTCATAAACTTTTCCCGGATAGTTTGCGGGATCTTCCTTGTACCAGTGCGGGTGGAGATATTCTGCAAACGTTCCGGTCGGCTTGGTCCGCTCATCAATGGCCGGGCCGAGAATCTTGAAGTTGCCGATTCCATCCGGACTGACCGCATGCGTGGCCAGCGGCGAATCCCAGGCGTGCCTGCTCGCATCGATCGGACTCCAGTCTTCGGCGACCACATGGAAATTGCCGTTGAGATCCCGAATGAAGGCGCAGTCGGAACCGTCGGACGGATCCTTGAAGGCCAGCCCCATATCTTCGCCCAGTTTCCCGTCGGTCAAATCCGCATCAATGATGAGATGCGGGTCCTGATCGTTCGGGAAGTCGTAGTAGAAATAGGCCTTGCCATCGACATATTCCGCCGTGGTCATCCATTTGCCTTTTGTTGATGTAATGGAGCCGTGGTGCACCCAGTGAACCATATCCCGGCTCTGCCAGGCATGATAGCCGCCCAGATTTTTCTGAAGCCCGCCGGGCGCATTGAACTGTTTCGGATCCGGCGTGGTTTTCAGCGGAGTATCAAAGCCCTCGAGCGTGGCATCCTGCGGCGTGAATGCCGCCGCCTTTTTACCGAAACCGCCGTAGCGCCCGAACATCCAGTAGTTGCCTTCGCCCAGCTGCAGCGCCACCGGCGCGTCGCCCAGGTTGGCGGGTCCAACGTTTGGAACCGGATTCCAGTTCAGCCATTCCGGCGACTGCGCAACCGTCAGCGATGTCACCGCGCGTTTTTCCGAAAAGCGTTTCAACACGCTCCGGTAGGTGGCCGCGGAGTCCGTCGGCATCGCGCGCCCGTCTTTGAATTCCAGGTTGGAACTGTCTGCGGCATTCGCAGTCCACTCCTCCGCGGAATCCACGGTCCAGGCCGCTGCGGAGGCCCAACCCACCAGTGCGGATGATATAAAAAGTGCGGGTACCCATGGGTAACTCTTCATAGCGCTGCTTCCTTCATTTAGTTAAACCCGGATGAAAACCTGCGCCCGGCACCTTGCTCTGTCACGGACGTCCGTCCGGTCAGGCCCTGATCTTCACCCACAAAAAACAAGCATGAAAGCATACTCCGCAATTTCTGTCATGTCCACCAAACTGAGGACGCAGAAGATCGAGGGAACCCGCAGCGTCAGGGATTCCAGATGACGCGATAGAATCCGGCCGCCTGGGTGGCGGACAGCTCAACGCTGAAGGGGGAGGTTTCCAGGGATTGGATATTGGTCACGGTCTGCCACGCACCGGTAAGGCTCGGCGTCCATTCCACCTGATAGCCCGCGCCGATCGTCCCGTAAACCTGAGCGGTCAGGGCATCGGCGGAAACGGTCACCACGGGATCAAACGCCGGAACATGCAGATCGCCCTGAAGGTACAGCTGATTCACTTCCGCAGCCGTCAGGGCATAATCGTAAAGTTTCACATCGCCGATCATGCCGTCATAGTGTGCACCGGTCGGCTGTGCGCCGATGGTGGCCTGCGCAATGCCGGTAATGGTCCTGTTTTTTCCGGCGCCGCTGAGCCACAGCGCCCCGTTGCGAAAAATCTTCATCTCCCCGGAAATAATATCCTTGGTGAAAACCCAATGGCTCCAGGTGCCTTTATACTCGGCACTCACCGCCGCCTCGTTGATGCGGTCATACCCGATGGTCTGGCCGGCATCCCAATAGACCCGCCCGTTGGAATACGGCAGGTGGATGTTCAGCACCCGGTTGCCCACCTGATCCGCCGCATAGAAGACGGAGTTGTTCTGCGGCTGGAGATCGCCGCCCAGTGTCCACATGGAAATCGAGAGCGCATCATCAATCGAATCAAACGCGGCCGGCGGAATATGGATCACGGAGGCGCTTCCATCAAATTCAAGTGCACCGCCGAGTTGATCGCTCACCCATACGGCATTGGAAACCGTGCCGTCATAACCGTTCCCGGAAATATCATATGCAACCGAACCCGAACCTTCATCCAGCGGCCAATGCGCAACGGCCGCCCGTTGGCGCGGCTGTACATGGCCAAGGATTTCAACCTCGGCGATCGTCAGCCGTTCCGATCCCCGCAGCTGCACCATCACATACTGCCCCGTCACCGAACCGGTATTCAGCGCAACCATCGGAGCAGGCGCACTCAATTGATAAGACGTCCATACCGGCTGCTCGTTTTCATCGAACACCGTAACGTCAAAATCGCTCAGCCGGCCCGTTGCCGTGTCGGTACGGTTCCAGAGACGGATTTCAGAAATCGCGAACGGCTGTTTCAGGTCAATACGCCACCAGGGCTGCGCTTCATACCCGGTGTGCGTCACGGATCCGTCACTGAACTGACCGCTCGTATTCTGGTCAATCGCCAGAAAGGCCGGCGCATCATAGCTGGTGGAACTCTGCGTGGCTTCGCCGTAGAACGTGACATTCGTCGTCACGCTCCAGTTTTTCATGACGATGCTGTTGGCCGTGCCGTCATCCGTGACCGGTCCGATGGAATGCCCGGCAATGCCGGAGCTGTTATCATCCAGGATGAGCGGGAAGCCGGTGTAGTTGTTGATCACGATATCGTCCGCGGAAAAGTTTTCCAGCTCCACACTCTCGGAAATGATCCGCTTATCGCCGCCGACGTTGATTTCGATCGACTGATCCGCCCCCTCTTCCAATCCCCGGAACGTCAGGTTGTGATCGCTCCCGATAATATAGGCGATGTGCCGGCTGCCGTTATAATAAGCCCCGCTGTGCGGCAGGATGGTGATATCGGCCGTAACCCCGCGATCCGATTCATAGTCCACCCCGAAGGCCGGGCCGTACTGAACATCGGCTTTGCAGTTTTCAATGATCCCCGAGCCGATGGCATAGCCGCGCTCCGTACCGATGGCGGTGCAGCCGGACACATATTTATCCCCGGTGGCATGCGTGAGGGTCACCCCTACCCGGGTGTTCACCATGGTGTTGTTGATGAATGTGGGGTTCGAGGTGCCCCGGCTGTACCACACGCCGTCAATATAGGTATTCCCCGCATTATAGGCGCGGATGCCCGCCTCCGTGAGGCTCTTCATATAGCCCCCCGGCAGGGTGAAACCCCAGACCGTCATGAAATCGATATCAAACGCCGGCCCCTCAGTTTCCGCCAGCATATCGTCGGTCGAACGCACTTCGCCCTCGATGTAGCAGCCCTCAATGATCGGGTTGCTCGCCGCCTGCATAAACATGCAGTGCCCGTACGAGCGCTGGATCAGCGTGCAGTTTTTGGCGTGGTTGGATTCACCCCGAATCAGGAAACCGCTGTGCTTCGAATGTTTAATGGTCCAGGTGGCGCCCTTGCCGAAACAGTCGCCATAGCCGTAGGGATACGAGCCCTTGATCGTCATATGAAAACCCTCCACCCGGTTGCTTGCACCGTCCATCACCAGGTTGACGCCGCCGTCCAGCGAAAGCGCTCCGTCCACGTCGCACAGGTCCACCATGCGGAGGTTTTTCAGCACGTTGTTGTTACCGAAAATCTGGATGTGGCTCATGCTCAGGTCGGAGGTATAAATATCCGCCGCAAAATTCATCGTGACGTCGGTGAAATCATAGGTGCTGTTGCTGCCCCAAAACTCAAACCGCGGCGTGCCGAAGGTATTCTGCACATCGGCGGCATCAATCGTATAGGTGCCCGGCGCCAGCGTTGCATGCACATTATCCTGCACCAGGTACGGCAACAGTTCTTCCGGCGAATAGACTGTCACCACAATATGATAAGCCGTCACCAGGTCATCGGATGCCGGGTTCTGCAGGTTGTCCCCGTCGAGGTCCGTCACGGAATTCCTCAGCAGGCGCAGCACGGCATCCCCCCCGAAGTTCGGCGAAACCTCCACCGTGTAACCGGCCCCCGATCCGGAAAGGCCGGATACCGTTCCCCCCGAAACCTCAAAATCACCCAATGACAATCCGGTGACCGGTTCGCTGAAATCAATCTGCACCGTAAAGTCGCCGTACACGACGTTGGTTGCCGTGCTCAACGTCGCGACCGGCTGATCGCTGCCCGGTGCCACATAGGTGGTCAGGATCGTATTCCCGGCAATATTGCCGTGGCCGTTTCCATCCACCACCGCATTCTTCGGAAGCGTCACCGTGACGTCCCCGTTCGCGGCCGGCGTAATGAGGACCGACCAGTCCGTGCCCGCACCGAGAACGCCCGAAGCGGAACCGTTGACGACCGAAAAATCACCGGCGGTCAATCCCGTCACCGCTTCGGAAAAGTTGACCGACACAGTAAAGGCCGTCGCCACGGTTTCCCCGGCAGCGGTCGAGAGCGTGGGGATCGGGCTGCTCAGGTCCCGCACCTGATACGCCGTAAAATGCGGCCCCGACATGGTGCCGGAAATCGTAATGGTCTGCGAACTGCTGCCGGCCGTAAAGGTACCGATGACATACTGGTCGTTCACCTCGGCGCTGAGGTTGCCGTTGCCGTCACCGAACACCATCGCGCGGCTGTCCTGCGCGCCGCGTTCATCCAGGAACCAGAGCTGCACCTGATACTCTTTTCCGGATTCCAGCTGACCGTCACCGACCATAAAGCTGCTTTCGCTGCCGTAATCCAGCGTGCCGAGCAGGAGCTCATATTGGTAGTCAGCGACATCGCCATAGAAAACCGTCGTATCCGTATCGCCGTTAAACAGGCCGGTTTCGCCGGCAAAGGTCACGCCGTTCACCGTGGGGCTGACGAACGAAGCCGTTCCGCACGCATTGACCGCCTCGACCAGCGAGCCGCCGGTGGCCACGTCGCTCGCCTCCGAATAATCCGCGGGCGTTCCCCAACTGATGGTTGCCGCCTGCGCCGCTCCGCCTGCCAGCAGCAGGCCCGCGCTTAAAATCGCCCGTTTCTTCATGGTTCCCTCTTTCGGTTCAGCCCCTCGCAGGGACCGATGCACAAATAAACCTGCCGCACGTGTACAAACATCCGGTTTATACACCGGTCAGATGTTTACCGTTTTAACACGAAAGGCGGCACCGGCAATTCTGCGCAGGGTTACCATGGTAACGCTAAAGAAAAAGCGGCAGTGCAACGAATGAGGATCCGGCCGAATCAGGGCTGGCCGGACGCGGCGAACCGCTTGCTGATCGCCTTCAGAACCAGGCCGACGGCCAGCACCAGGCCGCCGCAGATGAGGATCAGAACCCGGGCCATCATTTCGTTGGGCACCGCCAGCAGCAGCAGCGTCAGCCCCCCGTAGGCCAGGCAGAGGTTGGCCAGCACGGCGTACTGGCGCTTGTCGTTTTCATAATCCGGTTCATGCTCTTCCGTGCGGTCGATCGGCGTATTCATTTCCGTAAAGAAATGATCCACCTGCTTCCTGTAGGCCGCATGACTGTATTTGTGGAACAACGTGGTAAAGAAAAACCAGGCCGTGCAGGCAAAGAAGATCGTTCCGGTGGTCAGGGCAATATTCAGGTCGCCCAGCTCGCGCTTCGTCAGCGGTTCCACCTGCCCCCAGATGCCCTGCATAAACGCTTCGTTGAGCACAAAACGGTCGATCACCGAAACCATGAAGCCGACCACCATCGTACTCCACCCGGTCCACGCCGGCGTCTTTTTCACGAACATGCCGTACATCAGCGGCAGCGAGGCCGGCAGGCCGATAGACGCCGCCACGATCAGAATCAGGTCAAACAGCTGCAGCTCCTTGATGCGGGAAAACAGCAGCGCCACGATAATCCAGGAAATGCCGTAGACAAAAATAAAGATGCGGCCCAGCAGGATCTGCTTCTCTTCGCTCGCGTCCTTCTCGATCACCCGGATATAAAAGTTGCGCACAAAGCTGGCCGACATCGTGTTCAGGCTGCTGTTCATGGAGGTCAGGCTGGCGGCAAAAATGCCGCAGACCAGCAGGCCGAGCAGCCCCTGCGGCAGCAGCTCCATCGCGATCGCCACATAGGCGGCCTCGTTCGGGTTGTTGAGCTGTGTAAACCGGTCGCCCAGGTCGGGAAACAGAATCGCCGCCCCGATCGCCGGAATAATCCAGATGATCGGCAGAAAGATAAAACCAAGCACCGAAACCACGGCGGATTTCCGGGCATCCTTTCCATCCTTCACAAACAAATAGCGCGCCGCGCCGATCTGCATGTTGTTGCCCTGAATGATCTGATTGACCATCAGCATGCTGAAAAAGAGGAAGATAATTTTCGGGCGTGCAAACAGGGTCCAGTCCAGATGCTTCTCCGGCATTTTGGCAATCAGTCCGCTGACCCCGCCGATCTGCTCATGCCCCAGTGTCAGCGCCGCCATAATGATCGTAATCGTCAGCACCACCAGCATCTGAACAAAGTCGCCGGCCGTCGCCGCCCAGGAACCGCCCAGCAGCGTCATCCCGATCATCACGATGCCGAGAATCAGGATAATCAGCAACATATTCGCCCCGAACACGCCCGACATGAAAACCGAGATCGTATAGAGCGACACGCCGCCGAACAGAATCGTAAAGAGCAGCGGCAGCCACGTGAAAATCTGCTCACTCGCATCGCCGAACCGGTGGCGGATCGCCTCCACCGCCGAAATCACGCGCATCTGCCGAAAGCGGTGCGCCGTGAAAAACAGCGTCACCAGGGCCGACGCCGTGTTGCAGACAAACAGGATCAGGAAAAACGTCCCCGTCTCATACGCCTTCGCCGCGCCGCCCGTGAATGACCACGCGGAAAACTGCGTCATAAACGCACTCGCGCCGACCACCCACCAGAGCATGCCGCCGCCGCCCCGGAAAAAGTCGCTCGCGGTCTTGCTGAAGCTTTTATAGATCGGCCCCAGCGACAGCATGAAAACCAGATACACCCCGATTACGATATAGTCATAAACGCTCATTCAGCACCGCCCTAAAAGTTCCAATGATTGGAAAAACCAACAACACCCGCCCACCGGGGTCAACCATTCTGAAAACCATTCAGAATCCACCACTCTACCTACCGGCCGCAAACCGTAAATATATCTGTGGTTAACCCTGTTAACCGAACGGGCAAATTAGCGAGCGACCCGCTAATTGGAAACCTGAATATAGTCGATGTTAATGATGTCCGGCGATTTGCTTTCCGCCTTGAATGAAACCGTATTTACGCCGGCCTCGAGGAAAACGGAAATTTTCTGAACGGCCCAGGTGTTCCAATCCGCGGTGGACGGCAGGGTTAACATTTCGCTCTTCTCCCCGTTCACATAGATGCCCATGCAGGTGCTGTCTTTATGCCCGGCGGCATAGCGCAGCACCACATCGCAGGTTCCCATTTCCTCCGACTCCACCGAGAAGGTGACCTTCGCGCCCGGCGTGTTGTAAAACCCGCCGACATACCCCGTGCCGGAAAAACCGGCATGCTTTTTCTCCACCTTCGCACCGCCGCTGCACTTGGCCAGTTCCGCTTCATACTTCCCGCCGGTGGCCGG
>JBFJYX010000043.1:0-12487 GCA_041622415.1 Pontiella sp. | reverse complement strand
TAAAGCGTACCGGGAGTTCGAATCTCCCCCTCTCCGCCATTTTCAAGACCGTCGGCCCTGCTGACGGTCTTTTTTTTATTCCCGGGGAGATGAGAACGGAAGTTCGACGCCGCAGGCGAGACAGGCCTGCAAGGCCTGAGGGCGGAGCCCGTGCAATCTCCCCCTCTCCGCCATTTTCAAGACCGTCGGCCCTGCTGACGGTCTTTTTTTTGTCCCGGGGAGATGAGAACGGAAGTTCGACGCCGAAGGTGCAGATAACGTTTACCTGACAACGGAAGGAAACGTTCGCCCCGCAAATGAGTCATAACCTGTTGGATTTCGATCGGTTCCGTCCCCGGTTCAATGGCTTCCTTTCCGGCTCCGTCCGCAGTAAAAATGCTGTCATTTTAAAATTACTTAATTTTGGAGTTGCAAGCCGCGCCGGGAAAATCCATCTTCTGCGCCTTCGTTCCCTGAACGGAGATGCGGCACAGGAAACAGCATCGGTGCATACCGGACAAATGCTGCCTACCGGGGCCGGCGAAAGCGGGTGGTTCGACTCCCCCCATCTCAATCCGCGTTCCATTGATTGGAACCGCGAAACCGAAGCCCGGGTAGGGCCGGTACGGAACGGAACATGCGAGCGTAGCTCAGTGGTAGAGCCCCACCTTGCCAAGGTGACTGTCGTGAGTTCGAATCTCATCGCTCGCTCCATTTTTAAACCCGGTCTGTTTCGACAGATCGGGTTTATTTTTTATGACCACGAAGAACACGAAGATTAATCTAGGCGGCGCATCGGCTTTTCTGTCACTTTGAGTCCTTTGTGTCTTTGTGGTTAAAAAAACAGATGATCGACTTTATACAGGTGAGCAAGCAGTTCGGTACACAGGATGTGCTGAAGTCCGTGACGTTCCGGATCAATGCCGGGGAGCGGATCGGTATTGTGGGGCCGAACGGGGCGGGCAAGTCGACGGTGTTCAGCCTGATCAATCATGAGATCGAAGCGGATGCCGGCGAGATTGTCCTGCCGAAGCATTGCCGGATCGGCCACCTGAAGCAGCAGCTGAATCCGCATGAGGTGGACCTGAGCCTGATCGACTACGCCGAGGATTCGATTCCCGAGCTGAAAACCATTCCCGAAAAAATCCATGCGCTGGAACACCGGATGGAACATTTCCAGGGGGCGGAAAAAGAGCGCGCGCTGAAACAGATCGGGGAGCTGCAGCATACCTTTGAGCATCTGGGCGGGTATGAAATGCGCGCCCGGGCCGAGGCGGCGCTGAGCGGGCTGGGCTTTCACGTGAATGAATTTGAAAAGCCGTTTGCGTCGTTTTCGGGCGGCTGGCAGATGCGGGCGGAGCTGGCGCGTACATTGATTGCCAATCCGGACCTGCTGATGCTCGACGAGCCGTCCAACTTTCTCGACCTGCCGGCGGTGGAGTGGCTGCAGAAATTCCTGCGCGCCTATGAGGGCACGATGCTGCTGATTTCGCACGACCGTTATCTGCTGCGCTCGCTGGCGACGGTGACGCTTGAAATTGCCGGCGGCAGTGCTACGCGGTATCAGGGCGGCTATGACTATTACCTGACCGAGCGGGAAGACCGCATTCGGCATCAGCTGGCCGCGAAGGAAAACCAGGACCGCGAGATCGAGCAGATGGAAAGCTTCATCAAACGGTTCCGGGCCAAGTCGTCCAAGGCGGCCCAGGTGCAGAGCCGGGTCAAACAGCTCGAAAAAATAGAGCGGATCGAAGCGCCGGCCGCGGTGGCCAATACATCAAAAATCCGCTTGGCGGATCCGCCGCACTCGGGGCACGAAATTATCCGCCTGGAAAAGGGCGGGCTGACCTATGATCAGCAGCGCTGGATTTTCCAATCCCTGGATCTCAACATCAACCGCGGCGAAAAAGTGGCGCTGGTCGGATACAACGGCATGGGTAAAACCACGCTGCTGCGGACGCTGGCCGGTGCGCTGGAGCTTTCGGAAGGCCGGCGCGTGGTGGGGCATAAAGTGGTGATCGGCTATCAGAGTCAGGATTTTGCCGAAACCATGAATCCGGAAAAGTCGGTCTATCACATCGTGAAGGACCAGCATCCGGTGGCCATGGAGTCGGAAGTCCGGAACCTGCTGGGCGGGTTCGGGTTCAGCGGCGATACAATTGATAAAAAGGTTTCGGTCCTCAGCGGCGGCGAAAAAATCCGACTGGCGTTTGCGCGGCTGTTCATCAACCCGCCGAACTTCCTGCTGCTCGACGAGCCGACGACGCACCTCGATGTGCAGGGGCGCGAAGCCCTGGAGCAGGCGCTGAAAAATTATAAAGGCGCCCTCTGCGTGGTCAGCCACGACGTCACCTTTGTGCGCAACATTGCCGAGCAGATTATCCATATCGACGACACCGGCGTTTCACGTTTTCCCGGCAACTATGACTACTTCCTGCAGAAGCAGGAGGAACGAGGCGGCGCCGCGTCGAGCGGAGGATCAGGAGGCGGCGGAACGGCGTCGTCGTCCGCCGAGTCCGCAAAGCCGGCCGCCAAAGGCAAAGATGCCCGCAAGGCCCGGGCGGCCCAGCGCGAGGCGGAAAAAGCCCTGAAAAAAATCGAAAACAAAATCGAAAAGCTCTCGGCGGAACAGACGGAGCTCTCCGAAGAGATGATGTCGCGGCGCGATGCCGACTTTGCCGCCATCAATACCCGCCTGGCCGAAATCCAGAAAGAGATCCAGGCCCTGGAAACCGACTGGGAAACCACCGCCGAAGCGTTGTGATGCGGACCGGGTCCACCGCGTCCATGCCGACGATCTCCGCTAAGAGGATCGGATTGCCGCGGGAGTCAAAGAGGGTACGGGGGCGCCTTACGGGATCATTTCAACCCTGATGGTGTAGAAAATCAAGGGGCCGGCTATCGCGGGGCCGGTAAGCGATTCCTGACTGCCGCTGCCCGGCATCCCCGTTTGTCCCGGCACATCGATCCAGCTGCCTGCCGCCAGGTTTGTATTCTGCAGCAGTGAGTAGAGGCGGTTGCTTGATGAGCTGAACGTGACGGTGTTGCTGCTGATGGACAATATTCTGAACCAGTCGTACGGATCCGTGCCATCAGTGTCGGCGACATACTCCTGATAATCATCCGCGGGATCGCCATCGGTATTGGAGCAGATAGGGCTGGTACCCAGGACGTAAAGTTCCCGGCTGTCCAGCAGCATGTCGCCGTCCGAGTCGGCAACTGGGCTTACATGCTCATATGCGCCAATGTCGGGAAGGGCGCTTCCGTTGTGATCACCGTCCAGTGGACGAGGTATGCCATCCATATCAGAGATGATTCCGCCGCCACTGACGCCGGCGTCGATGCAGGGGGAATGGGTTGGCAGGCGGTAGCTGCCTGTTGCCGGGAAGCCGGGGGCGTTCGTGATGCAGCCGGTCCCCGCCAATGGTACGGTGCAGCAGTGGGTGAACGTTCCCGGATCGAGCGGACTGAAATTGCTCTCAGCCGTTTTATTCCAATTCCAGTTATACCTGAGAATGGAATTGGAGACGGTTCCGTTCACGTTTGCGACCCCCGCTCTGGAGCCGGTAAAAAAGGAAAGTATATTGTCTGCAACAGTGCAATGGTTCAGCGTCCCCCCGTCCAGATAAGCGCCTGCGCCATATTTGGCAGTGTTTGAAACGATCAGGCTGTTGGCCAGCAGGATAGGGTTGACCGGGCTGTGGCGAAAGTAGACGCCACCGCCAAATTCCGCCGTATTCTGACTGATGGTGCAGTTTTCGAAGGGCTCTTCATAGTGCTCAAAGCCATCGGCGTTGGCGATCCCGCCACCTCTTATGGCCGAATTGCCCGTGATGCTGCAGTTCCGTATTGGTTTTCTGACATATGCCCAAAGGTATATCCCGCCGCCCTCAGTTGCGGAGTTGGAGCTGACGGTGCAGCCGATCAGCGATCCGGTCCATTTTACAGAGATGCCGCCTCCCGTTGCGGCGGTTCCCGTGGCGGCATTGGCAGTGATGATGCAGTTGTTCAGCGTACCGCCCGTCAACACTGCACCGCCGCCGTTACTGACACTCGTGCAGTCTGTAATGATACATTCATTCAGCACGGCAGAATCTGCGCCTGCGCGGCAGTATACGCCTCCGGCCCAGCCGTCTGAGTAGCCATTGCGAAAAGTCAGTCCATTAATTTCCGCTCCGCTTTCGAGCGTGAGGCACCGTTTTGAATGCTGGCCGTCGATGACGGTCATATCAGAACCATTGATGCTTGAGAGGGTTACAGCATTAGTAATCAGGATGGTATCCGCGGGATAATATACCCCGTTTGTGATTAATATATCGTCTCCTGCTGCAGCCGCATCAACTGCGCTCTGGATCGTATGGAACGCGGAGGCCCAATTGGTTCCGGGGCCATCCTGCGGGCTGGTCTGGTCGATATACCAGGTGCCGGCAAACACTGAGCCGGCCATGAAGAAGGTCATAAAAAAATATTTCATACCTCACCTCCCCGTTCACCGCGTAAAGCGTAAATCCCGCCGGCCGGGGTCGGCAAGGAAAATATTCAGGCTTGAAAGCTCGTTGAGAAAGAGATGTGCCGGCGGCCTGTTCGACGGAGCCGGGCTGAGCTCCGCTCTTTGTTAACGCGGGTTTTCCCCGGGTTTAGTCATTTGACTAAAAATGCGTTTAATCAGTTGACTAAACCGGCGGGGTGACTAAATTTGGTCGTCTGATTAAAAATGAGGCGGAAAAATGGCGGGATACTCGACCGGCAATACCACGAAAGACAAAATGATTCAGGCGGCCGGGGAACTGGCGGCGGCGCGCGGGTTTGACAATGTGTCCACCCGGTCGATTGCCGAGCAATCCGGCGAAAACATCGGCAGCATTCATTATCATTTCGGTGGAAAAGACGGCCTGCTGGCTGCCGTGGTGCACGATGCGATTGATGCCTGCTGTTTCCGGGAGCAAAGCGTGGTTGACCGTTTGAGTGATGATCCTTCGCGGGAGGAACTTGCCGCGGCGATCCGTGAAATTGTGTCCGGTGTGATTGCCGACCTGTTTTTGGCCAACCGTCCGCACTGGCATGCGCAGGTGATTTACCAGCTGCTGCAGCGCGAAGACGAGCTTCATGAAATTTTCCGCCGGAACGTGCTGGATCCGAATCTGGACGCCTTAAAGCGGCTGTTCAGGCTGATTGATCCGTCGCTGACCGACCAGGAATGCTTTGTCCATTCCGCTATATTGAAAATGCCGATTTTCACCCATGCCAACTACCGCAATGTGATGCTGAAGCGTCTGGGAATGGACGGGGATTATTCGGAAGACTATTTGAAAATACTTGAAGACAAGCTGGTGCGTCAGACGCAGCTGCTGCTGGGCCTGCCGCTCAGCTGAAGATTAAAGGAGACCGGGGATGAAACTGAATAAAAAATGGATTACGGGCCTGGGGGCCGCCGTACTGGCGATTGTGGTGATTGCGATCATCAGCGCAGCTTCGGCCCGTCGCAAAGAGGCGGCGAAACACAATGTTGAAGTCAGGATGACGCACGAAAATGCGCCGCGCCCCATCCGCTATGAGGAAGTCCGGGCCGAGCCGCTGTCGCGCGACCGCTCCTTTCCCGGCTTTGTGAAAGCGTCCGAAGAAACGGCGCTCTCCTTCCGGGTCGGCGGTCCTTTGACCGAGGTGAATGTGGTGCTGGGGGAACCGGTGAAAAAGGGCGACCTGCTGATGCAGATTGATCCGCGCGATTTTGAAGACCGCATCCTGTCGCTCGAAGCGCAGCTCGACGGCGCCGCGGCGCGGCTGGAAAATGCGCGGCAGGATTACCGCCGCACGGCCGAGCTGTTTGAAGAGAAGGTGGTGCCGCAGGCGGACTATGACCGCGCAAAGAGCGCCATGGATTCGGCCGAAGCCGCCGTTAAAAATGTCGAGGTTCAGCTGCAGATTGCCCGGCATGCCCTCGAGGATACCGCGCTGCGGGCTCCGTACGACGGCACCGTGACGGCCCAGCGGGTTGAAAACCATGAAATGATCACGCCCGGCGCGGTTGTCCTGCAGTATCACGCCATTGATGACATTGAGATTGTGGTGCAGGTGCCCGAAAACGAAGCGGCCAATGCGCCGATGGATACGGACGGCATCTTTGCCTTCGTCACGTTCCCGGCCCTGCGCGGTCAGGAATTTAAAGCGGACCTGAAAGAGTGGAGCACCCAGGCCGATCCGACCACGCGTACCTATACCGCCGTGTTCGAAATGAAAGCGCCGACCGCCAACCGCATTCTTCCCGGAATGACCGCCACAGTCTCTTTCCGGGAATCGTTCGACCGCTCTCCGGTGGTCACTGTTCCGGTGTCCGCGCTGACGTCCGCCGAGGACGGGGCTTCCCGGGTGTGGGTTTATGATGCCGAGTCGGGCCGCGTCGAAGCGCGGACGGTACAGACCGGCGGCCTCAACGGGGCGTCGCGCATGGTGGTGAGCGAAGGCCTCAGTGCCGGCGAACGGGTTGTGGTGTCCGGCAGCCGTTTTCTCCACGCCGGTCGTGCTGTCCGCGCGATAAACGACTAACAAGGAACTGCCATGAATCCCGCAGCTTTTGCTTTAAAGAAACGCACGGTGATGGTCGTCATGACCATCCTGCTGATTATTGCCGGTTTCCGCTCCTACAACCGCCTCGGCCGGCTGGAAAATCCCGACTTCACCATCAAGACCGCACTGGTGGTGACCACCTATCCCGGCGCCAGTCCGTCGGAAGTGGAGGAGGAGGTCACCGACCCGATCGAAGAGGCCATCCAGGCGATGAGCCAGATCAAAGAGGTCTACTCTACGTCCATGGAGGGGATTTCGATGGTGTACGTCGATATCCAGGACAGATACAACAGCACCGAACTGCCGCAGATCTGGGACGAACTGCGCAAAAAGGTCGGCGATATGGAAGGGCAGCTGCCGCCCGGCGCCGGCCCGCCGGTGGTGAACGATGATTTCGGCGATGTGTACGGGGTGCTTTTCTCGCTGACCGGCGACGGCTATTCCTATGCCGAGCTCAAAACCTACGCCGAAGAGCTGAAGACCGAACTGCTGCGCTGCGACGACGTGGCCCGTATTGCGTTCTGGGGTATTCAGCAGGAGGTGATCTATGTTGAATTCGAGCGTGCCCGGATTACGGAACTCGGCCTTTCGCCCGAGCTGATTGCCGGAACCGTGCGCTCGCAGAATGCCGTGCAGCCCGGCGGCAAGGTGGAGGTCGACGGTAATTATATCCGCATTACGCCCACCGGCGATTTTGCCAGTGAGCAGGTGATTGCCGACCTCTATGTCGGCCGCGGCGACCAGCTCGTGCGCCTGGGCGATATCGCGGAGATCTCGCGCGGCTATTATGATCCCAAACGCCAGATCATGAGCTTTAACGGCGAACCGGCCATCGCCATCGGCATCTCGACCGTCGAAGGCGGCAACGTCGTCACCATGGGCCAGTCCATCAAGGCCCGGCTGGCGGAGCTCGAGCAGACCCGCCCGGCCGGCATGGAGCTCAACTCCATCTATTTCCAGAGCGAAATGGTCACCAAGGCCGTGAACGGATTTGTGATGAATCTCGTGCAGGCGGTGATCATTGTGATTGTGCTGCTGATGTTTTTCATGGGCTGGCAGAGCGGCCTGCTGATCGGGGCGGTGCTGCTGCTCAATATTGCCGCCACGCTGCTGGGCATGGACCTGATGGATATCGAGCTGCAGAAGATTTCGCTCGGGGCCCTGATTCTTGCGCTCGGCATGCTGGTGGACAACGCGATCGTGGTGGCCGACGGCATTCTGATCCGCGTGGAACGCGGCGAAAGCCGCGAGGAAGCCGCCCAGAAGGTCGTGCGCGACACCCAGTGGCCGCTGCTCGGCGCGACCTTTATCTCGATCCTGGCGTTTTCCGCCATCGGTTTTGCGCCGGGGAATATCGGCGAATTCTGCCGCTCGCTGTTTTATGTGATGCTGCTGTCGCTGCTGATCAGCTGGGTGCTGGCGGTCACGGTTACCCCGCTGTTCTGTGTCTGGTTCCTGAAGATTCCGGAGGTCCATGGCGCGGATCCGTATGACAAGCCGATGTTCCGTCGCTACCGCAAGGTGCTGCACCTGACGATCCATCACCGCGTCATCACATCGGTCGCCACCCTCGCGCTGCTGTTTGCCGCCTTCTTCGGCTTTAAGTTTGTGCCGCAGGCCTTTTTCCCGGGGTCGCCGACGCCGTACTTTATCGTGAACTACTGGCGCCCCGCCGGCACGCATATCGACCACACCGCGAAAGACCTGTCCGGGATTGATGACTACATCCGATCCCTGGACGGGGTAAAGCAGACCAGCGCCTTTGCCGGAGAGGGCGCGCTGCGTTTCATGCTCTCCTATAACTATGAAACCCCCGATCCGAGCTACGGCATGATTCTCGTCGAAGCGGAGGATTACCACGGCATTCCGGACATGGTGGAGAAGATTGATTTCTACCTGAAACAGCACTATCCCGAAGCCGCGCCCTACTGCAGCACCATCCCGAACGGGCCTGCCCTCGCGTTCTATGTCGAAGCCCGCTTCTACGGCCCCGACAAAGCCGTGCTCGAAGACCTCGGCCAACAGGCGCTCGACATCATGCGCGCTGAGCCCACCGCCAAAGACGCACGGCTCGACTGGCGTCAGCAGGTGAAAGTGCTGCGCCCCGAGTTTTCCGAAGCGCAGGCGCGCCGCGTCGGCGTCACCCGCGCGGACCTGGCGGCATCGCTGCAGCTCAACTTCAACAGCATGGCGGTGGGGCTCTACCGCGAACGCACGGAGCTCATCCCGATCCTGTTCCGCCCGCCGGAATCGGAGCGGACCTCGGTGGATAATTTCGACAATATCCAGGTCTGGAGCTCGGCCGCCCAGACCTTTATCCCGATCGGCCAGGTCGTCACCGGCGTGAAGAGCGAATGGGAATGGCCCTACATCATGCGCCGCGACCGCCGCAACTCCATCACGGCGCGCTGCAACCAGGTGTACGGCCTGCCGGAAACGCTGCGCCGCAAAATGGCGGATCAAATCGAAGCCATTGAACTGCCGCCGGGCTACCGCTTTGAGTGGGCCGGTGAGTTTGAAGAGTCGGCCGAGGCCAAGGCGCCGCTGGGCGCCACGTTCCCGATCTGCATGCTCGGCATGTTTGTGATCACCATCTGGCTGTTCAACTCGGTGCGCCGTCCGCTGATCATCTTCATGTGTGTGCCGCTCTCCATCATCGGGGTAACGGCGGCGCTGCTGCTCACCGGAATGCCGTTCGGCTTTATGTCGATTCTCGGCTTCCTCGGCCTGTCGGGCATGCTGATCAAAAACGCGATTGTGCTCATCGATGAAATTGAGCTGCAGCTCAAGCGGGGCATCGAACCGTACAAGGCGGTGCTCGACTCGTCGGTCAGTCGTATGCGTCCGGTTATGATGGCGGCCGGCACCACGATTCTCGGTATGGCGCCGCTGCTGACCGATGCGCTCTATTCGGGCATGGCCGTCACGATTATGGGCGGGCTCTTTGCCGCCACGTTCCTGACGCTGATCGTCGTCCCGGTGGCCTACACCCTCGTCTACCGCATCAAGGTTGACCACAAACACCTTTAGGAGATTCCTGTGAATGTGAAAAATAAAACCCCCCGCTTCGCTCAAGACACTAAGACCTCCCGGTTTCGTGACCTTCGGGTCTTCGCGGTTAAAAAAAGTATCCTTCTGTTTTTGGCTTTTCCAATGGTTGGAACAGCCCAGACCAATGGACTGAGCCTGGCGGAGGTGCGCGCGCGCGTCCTGGCCGGTAACCCGTCCGTGCGCGAGGCAGTGCAGCGCATCGCCGCCGCGGAGGCGGTGCTCAGCCAGGCGCGGTCGACCTATCTGCCGACCGTTTCGCTGAGCGGTTCCTACGGCCATGTGGATGGCAGCCTGCATCCGGATGCCGATCCGCTCACGCGCTATTCCGACAGTTTTATGCAGGGCGCCGGCACCCTGCAGGCCAGCCTGATTCTCTTTGACGGTTTTGTGCGCGAGGCGCGGTCGCTCGGTGCAAAATACGGGGTGCAGCAGTCGCGCGAGCTGGCCGATGAAACGCGGCGCCTGTTGATTGAAGCCGCCACCGTTTCCTATCGCCAGGCGCAGCTAGCCGGCGAGAACGTGGCCATTGCCAAGCGCGATTTGGAGTTTAACCGCAACCTCGAGGGCGATGCGCGCAAACGGTTTAAGGCCGGGGCGGCGCCGGAGTCGGACGTGCATAACTTTTCCATTCGTGCACTGCAGGCCGAGACCTCCGAGCTGCAGGCCCGGCTGGATTATAAGACGGCCTGCACGGTACTGGCTCAGCTGATGGCACTGCCCGATGCGCAGCTGTCGGATGATCTGCAGCCGGATAATATCAGTTTCAAAGAAAACGGATCCCTGCCGGACATGGAGAGCGCGCTGCAGTATGCATTGGCGCACCGGCCGGATTATAAAGCCTATACCTCCGGCAAGCTGGCGCTGGCCCAGCAGGTCCGCGCGGCCAAAGGCGGTTTCCTGCCGAAGGTCTACCTGACCGGAGAGGTGAGCTATACCGATCGCGATGGATACACCGTGACGGCTCAGCACGGAAACTATGAATCATTCGCCGGCGTGGCGGCCACCTGGGACCTGTTCACCGGCGGCCGCACCGTGAGTGCCGTGCAAAAGGCGCAGGCCGAAATGCGCGCGCTCGAAGAGCAGCAGGAAGCGCTGCGTCTCTCCATCCGCTCATCGCTGCAGCAGCGCCTCGATCAGGCCGAAGTGAGCAAAGCGGTTTTCCAGCGTGCCAAGCAGATCCATGAGCTGTCCAGCCAGGTGCGCGACCACGTGGAAAAATCCTACAAGGCCGGCATGGCGCCGATCACCCGCCTGAATGAAGTGCAGACCGATCTGGTCCGCGCGCGCGGCACCTATGCCACGGCCTACATTGCCTATCAGCTGGTGCTCAACCAGATTGAAATCGAAACCGGCCGGATTCTGGAAGACGTACAATAGGCACCCCCGGCGTGCCTGCCCTGCGGCGGTTGGTTCACACGGAGGTTCGCCCTCCATATGGACGTGGAGGGTGAGGCTCTGTCTGAGGAAAAAACGTTGTTAAACGAGTGTGAATCCGGTTGCATCGGCGTTCAATTTAGCGGAGAGCTCCCATGTTAAAACAGATTTTAGGAATTATCGGTTTTCTGGTCACGCTTGCGGTGGGTATCGGGATCGGGATACTGGCCGGCAAAATGATGTCGATGGATATGTCGGCCATGATGGGCGGCCCCGGCGCCATGCCGCCGCCGGCCGTCCGGGCGGTGGAGGTGGCCGAAGAACCGGTGGACGTGCGGCAGGAATATATTGCGTCGGTCGAACCGGTGCAGCAGGTGATGGTGAAAACCGAGGTTTCGGGTTATATCGACGAAGTGCACTTCCGCGAAGGGGCCATGGTCGAGGCCGGCGACCTGCTCTTTACCGTGGACCAGAAGCGCTACCGCTCGATGGTCGAAGCGCGCGAGGCCGACCTGGCCAGTGCGAAGGCGGAAGTCAACCGGGCCGAACGCTATTTTGAACGGATCGAAAAAGCGGGCAGCAGCGTTTCGCAGTCGGACCGCGATCAGGCGGAGGCGCTGAAGCTCCAGGCCATTGCCCACCTGAAACAGGCGGAGGCCAACCTGAACATGGCGCAGCTCGACCTCGGGTATTCGGAAATCCGATCGCCGATCGCCGGGCGCATCGGTGCGGCCATGGTCACTAAGGGCAACTATATTGATCCGATGATGGGCGAGACGCTGGCGACCATCGTTCAGCCCGATCCGATCCGCGTGGTCTTTTCCGTCACCGACCGCGCGTTTCTGCGCTATCGCGAAAACCTGGCGGCGGGTGCGTCTGATCCGCTGGTTGCGCAGGTGCGCCTGCCGACCGGTACGGAACTTCCAATGGCTGGAAAAAAGGATTTTGATGACAACACGATGAATGCCGGCACCGGAACCATGACCGTGCGCTATCTGTTTGATAATCCCGATGAGCTGCTGGTGCCCGGCGGCTATGTGACGATCCTGATCGGCCGTTCGGACCGGCCGACGGGGATCCGTATTCCGCAGCCGGCCATTCTGGTGGACCAGGACGGAACCTATGTCCTGACCGCCTCGGAAGACGGCGTGATCGGCACCGCGCGTGTTGCGCTGGGCGAACCCGTGGAAAATGATTTTGTGATTACCTCCGGGCTGAAAGCCGGCGACCGCGTGATCGTGGACGGGGTGCAGAAGGTGCAGCCGGGCATGACCGCGGCCGTGACCCTGATGGAGGCCGCGAAATGATTTCCCGCGTATTCATCGAACGCCCGCGTCTGGCGGGGGTAATTTCCATTGTGCTGATGCTGGCGGGGATTCTTTCGATCGGCTCGCTGCCGATTGCCCAGTATCCGCAGGTGACGCCGCCGCAGATTGTGGTGCGCGCCATGTATCCGGGCGCGAGCGCGGAGGTGATGGCCGCCACCGTGGCCGCTCCCATTGAGGATGCGGTGAACGGG
>JBFJYX010000042.1:0-12600 GCA_041622415.1 Pontiella sp. | reverse complement strand
TACCTGCTCTGCTTCACCGAAGAGGGCCGCATGTACTGGCTGAAAGCCTACTATGTGCCGGAAGGTACGCGCCAGAGCCGCGGCCGTTCGCTCGCCAATGTGCTGCAGATGGGGCAGGACGAAAAACTCGCCGCCATCCTCTGCGTCCGTGAGCTCGACGATGATTCGCATAACCTGATCATGGCGACGAAAAACGGCACCGTGAAAAAGACCGTGCTCTCGGCCTATAAAAATGTCCGCGCCGCCGGCATCAATGCCATTAACATCGATGAAGGCGACGAGCTGATCGGGGTCAAGCTGACCAACGGCGACGACGAAATTATCCTGAGCATGCGCAACGGCAAGGCGATCCGCTTCAACGAAAAAGACGCCCGCCCGATGGGCCGTGTGGCCCGCGGGGTCCGCGGCGTCCGCCTGGAAGGCGACGACGAAGTCGTGACGGTGGAGATCGTAAATACAGATTCGACGATGATGGCGATCACCGAAAACGGGTACGGCAAACGGACCAGCTTCGATGAATACCGCACGCAGACGCGCGGCGGCAAAGGCATCATCAGTATCCAGACGTCGGATCGGAACGGTAAAGTGGTTTCCGCTCACGTCGTGACGGATGAGCACAAGCTGATGCTCATTTCCGAAGGCGGACAGATGATCTGCATCGGGGCCAGCGACCTCCGCGTCATCGGCCGTAACACCCAGGGCGTCCGCCTCTTCAACCTGAAGGAAGGCGACAAGCTGGTTTCGGCCGCGGTACTGGATCCGGAAGAGGATGCACCGGAAACGGAAGTGGTCGAAGGTGCCGAAGGCGAAGCGCCGGTGGAAAATACCGAAGCGCCGGCTGAAGCAGCGGCCGAAGAATCCGCACCGGATTCAGAAGAGCCCACCGAAGAATAATGGAAGGCCGCTCGCTGAGCGGCCCGGCGGGCGGTTTTCGCCCGCCCTTCCATCGATTTGGCGGACATGACCGGTGACCGTAAAATTTACCGTCTGGCCTATGGGGTCGCGTGCATTATTCTCGGCGCGACCTTTTTAGCGGCGGGGTATCACAAGGTCATGGATCCGCCGGCATTTGCCGCGACGGTCCGGGCGTACGAACTGCTGCCCGGCGGGCTGGTTCCGATCAGCGCGCTGTTTTTCCAATGGTTGGAAATCGTCTGCGGGGTCTGCCTGCTGGCCGTTCCGCGGTTGCGTGCGGCTGCGCTCTGGACCGTGCTGGTCCTGCTCATTCTGTTCAGCGGAGCGATCGGGATCAACCTGCTCCGGGGAATGGAAATCAGTTGCGGCTGTTTCAGCACCGCCCCCCACACTCAGCCGATGAGCTGGATGAGCGTGGTGCGGAATCTGTTGCTGATGCTGATGGCCGGAATGGCGCTGACTGCGCGGAAGCGGAGCCGGCGGGATGCCGGCGATTAACCGTATTCTTCGATGTAGTCTTCCATGGAGGCGGCGATGACTTTGAGTGCATGCTCGCGTCCGTAGATTTCCGGAATCGTTACGTCGGAGGGCTGTCCGGGAACGAGTTTATAGGTTTCGAAGTAGTGGCGCATCCGTTCGACCAGCGCGTGCGAGATATCGCTGATATCTTTGGCGTCTTTCCAGAACTGGTCGTTGTCGAGCACGGCGATGATTTTGTCGTCGGCTTCGCCGTTGTCGACCATCTGCATGCCGCCGATGACGCGGGCACGGAGAATCACCTCGCCGCGGTTAATGGGGCGCTCGGTGATCACACAGATATCGAGCGGGTCGCCGTCGCCGCACTTTGAGGTGGGGGACAGTTCCTGGACGCGGGCGGCGCAGTAGGTCTGCGGAACGAAGCCGTAAAGCGTCGGCGTCATCGAAGAGGTGAGCTGCGGGCGGTCGACGCGCAAATAGCCGGTCGTCTTGTCGACCTCATATTTAACGGCGTCGAACGGCGTCATTTCAATGTATGCGTTTACGACATCGTCTTCGCCATCGTGGGCTTCAAGACCGTGCCAGGGATGGGGACGCCAGCGGTAGAACGTTTTCGGGAATGCCATATGCTCTCTTCCTGTTTTTTATTGTTCGCGGACGATATCCGCTCCTAAATAAGTAAGTCGATCTTCAATTGCTTCATATCCGCGGTCGATGACCTGCGCATTGTGGATCACGCTTTGTCCTTCGGCGCAGCATGCGGCGATCAGCATGGCCATGCCGGCCCGGATATCGGGGCTGGTCAGGTTGCCGCCGCGCAGCCGGGTGGGTCCGATGACGACGACGCGGTGGGGGTCGCACTGGATAATGTTGGCGCCCATGCCCATGAGGTGGTCGACAAAATACATGCGGCTCTCGAACATTTTTTCGAAAAAGAGCGCGGTGCCGGCGGTCTGTGTGGCGAGCACGATGCAGACCGACATGAGGTCGGACGGAAAGGCGGGCCAGATGCCGTCTTCGATTTTGGGGGTGGCGTTGCCTTCGTCGGGGCGGATGGAGCGGTCGGCCTGGGCCGGGACGATGAGGTCACGTCCGTCGCGGGTCCATTCGACGCCGAGTTTGGAAAAGGCGCGCTGCATAACCTGCAGGGTCCGGGGTTCACCCGCGTTCGGAATGGTCAGGGCTCCGCCGGTAACGACGGCGGCGGAGATGTAGCTGCCGACTTCAATGTAGTCGGGCTGCACGGTGTATTCGGCCCCGTGCATTTTTTCCACACCGCGGATGGTGATGTTGTTGGTTCCAATGCCTGTAATGTCGGCGCCCATGGCGTTGAGCAGATGGGCGAGGTCCTGCACGTGCGGTTCGCAGGCGGCGTTGTAGATGGTGGATTCGCCGGCGGCGAGCGTGGCGGCCATCATGACATTTTCCGTGGCGGTGACGCTGGCTTCGTCGAAGACCATCGGCCAGGCGGTCAGCGGCCCGGCTTTAAAGCGGTAGGCGGTGTCGGTGGTAATCTCGGCGCCGAGCGAGCGCAGGCCGTAAAAATGGGTGTCGAGGCGGCGGCGGCCGATGACGTCGCCGCCGGGCGGATAAATGGTGGCGCCGCCGTGCCGGGCGACCATCGGGCCGGCCAGCAGGATGGAGGTGCGGACTTTGGCGCAGAGTTCTTCGCTGAGCTCGGTGGTTTTCAGGCTTTTGGCGCAGAGCGTGACGGTGTGGTCGTCGAGCGAAACGGCCACGCCGATGCTGTCGAGCAGGCGGAGCATGACCTTGACGTCGTTGATGAGCGGCACATTGTGCAGAATGACCGGTTCGTCGGTCAGCAGGCAGCTGGCGAGCATGGGCAGTACCGCATTTTTATTGCCGCGCGGATGAAAGGTTCCGCTGATCGGTCGGCCGCCTTGAATGATGAATTTCGCCACTGTTTAAGATCCCCATGAAACGTGAAAGCCCGAATGTTCCAGACCTTGGAAGGAATAGAAAGCATTTTCCAGTGATTGGAAAACAGGAGCGTGGAATAGGGGTTCGATTAAAGTGGTATTTTTGTTCTCAATGACTATGGTCTGCGCATGGGCGAGAATAACCTGTTGGCGAAAATTGTATGATCGGTTCGAATAAAGAGGATGGCGATTCGTTTGAAGAGCGGCGGAAAATCAGTACTGCCATGGGATTCGGCACTTCGTTTGCGGCGGGCATGGCGGTTTTCGGCCTCGGCGGCCACTGGCTCGATGGAAAATATGATAAAGAGCCGCTGTTTACCCTGATCGGAATAGGACTGGGCCTGTTTTACGGCGCCTACGAACTGTGGAAACTGATTCTGATGACCAACCGGCAGCATGATGAGACGGAACATGACAGGCATAAAGGTGAGGAATAAGTAAATGGTTCTTCATTCGGCAGATCCCATGACCCTGGTCTGGGTGCGGGCCTTTGTGGTCTCGATGGGCCTGTTTTTAGGGGTTACTGCGCTAATTGCAGGAATAGATGATCAGAATACCCCTAGAAAAGAGTTATTTTATTGTTGGCTACTCGTTTTGGTTAATGCATATATCGGTATCTTTATAGCGAATAGGGCGATCCGGCAGCAATTCGGCGGGTTTTGCGTCTGGGCCCTGCTGATAAACGGGTTGCGGGCTTCAGCTTTTCTGTTCGCTTTGCTGGCCATTGTGAAATGGCAGGGCGTGGATGTGACGAGTTTTGTCCTGATGAGTAAATTCGGGTATATGGCCTTTATTGCGGCGGAAATTTACGGGGTGCATGTTTTCACCCTGAGAACGGCGGCGCTGGAAGCCGGTGAAAAGACAGATGACGAATAAAACACATATCGTGGAAGATCTGCAGCATGCGGCACATGATGCCGCGGACCGGGCGCATTATGTGAACCAGTGGGTGATGCATCATGTGACCGATTCCGGCGAGTGGCATACGCCGCTGTGGAGTCTGCACCTGCCGCCATGGATGAGTAATAACGCGGTCATGCTGATCGTCGCCTGCCTTCTGCTCGTCGTGAGTTTCGGTGCGTTTTACCGCTATCAGAAGGGCAAAGCCCCGCGCGGCTGGACCAATGCCCTCGAAGTGCTGGTGCTGTTTGTCCGCAACGAAATCAGCATTGCGTACCTCGGCGAAAAAGACGGCCGGAAAATGGCCCCGCTCTTTCTCACCTTTTTCTTTTTTATCCTTACGTGCAACCTGATGGGGCTCTGCCCGCTGTTTTCAACGGCCACGGGCAATATTAATGTGACCTTCGGCCTGGCCTCGGTCACCTTTTTCTTCATGGTTTTCGGGGCGATGTATGTCAACGGCCCGATCAAATTTTTCAAAGCGTTTGCGCCCGAGGGGGTGCCGTGGCCGATCCTGATCATCCTGATGCCGATCGAAATGATCGGGCTGGTGATCAAGTGCGTGGCGCTGACGATCCGTCTTTTCGCCAACATGCTGGCGGGGCATATCGTGGTCTTTTCGCTGGTCGGGCTGCTGGTGACCTTCGGTTACTGGGCGCTGCCGGCGCTGGGCATGGCGCTGGCGATTAATCTGCTGGAAGTGTTTATCGCGTTCCTGCAGGCGTATGTCTTTACGGTGCTGTCCGCGATGTTTATCGGCGAAATGTATCATCCGGCGCATTGATGAATTGAATTTGAATAAAGTAACGTAAATTAAACAGAGTCAGGAGATAATTATGAACGTAGCAGTACTCGGTGCAGGACTTGTTGTTTTTGCTGCAGCCTTCGGTATCGGCTGGATCGGATCTTCCGCCATGAAGGCGATGTCCCGTCAGCCGGAAGCGGCCCCGAAAATCCAGACCGCCATGCTGATTGCATGCGCCCTGATTGAAGGTGTTGCGCTGTTCGGTGCGGTCATCTGCTTCCTGGCGAACTGATTAAGCTTTAGCTGCATTAGCAAGGAGTGCGTATGGCCGATTCGGCACATAATTCCGAACAATCCAAGGGTTTGGCTCAAGTTATAGAGTCGCATGCCGTGCATGAGGGGGACCATCATGGGGAAGTCAACCCCATGGAAATCTCCGGCGGGATGGTCATCTGGACCTGGGTCCTGTTCGCGATCACGCTGCTGGCGCTCTATAAGATTGCCTGGAAACCGATTCTCGGCGCGCTCGATAAGCGCGAAGAGGAGATTCAGGAATCCATCGACAACGCCGAAAAGCTCCGCCAGGAAATTGACGGTCTTGAGGCCTTCAAGGCGGAAAAGATCGGGCAGGCGGAGGACGAGGCCAAGGCCATTATGGAGACCGGCCGCAAGGCGGCGCATGAACAGGCCCGCGTCATTCAGGAAAAAGCGCAGGACGAAGCACTGATCCTGACGGAAAATGCCCACCGCGATATTGAGTCCTCCCGGGCAACCGCTGAAGAGGCGCTCCGTATTGAAAGCGCTCAATGGGCGCGCGAGCTGGCCGGTAAACTGATCGATGCCAACCTGGACGATGAGAAAAACCGGGCGCTGACCGATAAACTGATTCAGGAGCTCTAATCCCCGATGGACGTCACCGCCGTTTCCAGACGATATGCAAACGCCCTCTTTGACTTTGCCGGAGAGCAGCAGGCCCGGGATGCCGTCCGCAAGGACTGCGCCGCCATCGCGGCGCTGTATGATGCGTCAGAGGATTTTGCCCTGTTTGTGCTGAACCCGACGGTTCCGCCGGCGGAGGCGGAGCAGATGCTCACGGCGCTTTTCGAGGCCCGGGCGCATCCGGCGACGCTGCAGTTCCTGCGGTTTCTGGTCTCGCGCAACCGGCTGGCGGAACTCCGGGCGGTGTGCGAGGTCTTTGAAGAGCTGAGCTGCGAAGAGCTGGCGATCATCAAGGTCAGGATTACGGCGGCCCACGAACTGACCGGTGAGCAGCTGGAGGCCATGAAGGCCAGGCTGCAGGCGCAGTATCAGAAGCAGATCGAAGCCGAGGTGGAGGTGGACCGGTCCCTCATCGGCGGATTTAAAATCAAGGTTGGAGACCACATCCGCGACTTCAGCCTGTTGAGCAAACTGGATCAATTTGAACAATCTGTGATCCGCGCATAATGCGCAGCATCTTAAGTAGAAGGTAGAATCATGGCGATAGACATTAAGCCAGACGAGGTTTCAGCCATCCTGAAGCAGCAGCTCAGGGATTTCGGCGGCCAGGCGATCGACTACGAAGTCGGCACGGTGCTCAGCGTGGGCGACGGCATTGCCCGCGTGCACGGCCTGTCCAATGTGATGTCCGGCGAGCTGGTCGAATTTTCCAACGGCCTCAAAGGCATGGCGCTCAACCTCGAAGAGGACAACGTCGGCGTGGCCATCTTCGGCACCGACACCGGCATTAAAGAGGGCGACCACGTCAAACGCACCGAGCAGATTGCCTCTGTGCCGGCCGGCGATGCGCTGACCGGCCGTGTGGTGGATGCGCTGGGGGTTCCGATCGATGGCGGCCCCGCGCTGCACGATGTGGAATACCGGCAGATTGAAATCAAAGCGCCGGGCATTATCGACCGCCAGGATGTGCATGAACCGATGCAGACCGGCATTAAGGTGATCGATGCGCTGACCCCGGTCGGCCGCGGCCAGCGCGAGCTGATTATCGGCGACCGTAAAACCGGTAAAACGGCGCTGGCGATCGATACCATTCTCAATCAGCGCGGCGAAGACGTACACTGTTTTTATGTGGCGATCGGCCAGAAACGCTCGACCGTGGTGCAGGTGGCGGAAACGCTGCGCAGCCACGGGGCGATGGAATACACCACCATTATTGCCGCGACGGCTTCCGACCCGGCGCCGATGCAGTTCCTGGCTCCGTTCTCGGGCACGGCGATGGCTGAAGTTTACCGCGACAGCGGCAAACATGCCCTGATCGTGTATGACGACCTCACCAAACAGGCGCAGGCCTACCGCCAGCTTTCGCTGCTGCTCCGCCGTCCGCCGGGCCGCGAGGCCTATCCGGGCGACGTCTTTTACTTACATTCCCGCCTGCTCGAGCGCTCGGCCAAGATGAGCGCAGAAAACGGCGGCGGCAGCCTGACCTCGCTGCCCATCATTGAAACGCAGGACGGCGACGTTTCGGCATATATTCCGACCAATGTGATTTCGATTACCGACGGGCAGATTTTCCTGGAGTCGGATCTGTTCAACTCCGGCCAGCGCCCCGCCATTAATCCGGGGCTTTCGGTTTCGCGTGTGGGCGGCGATGCACAGATCAAGGCCATGAAACAGACGGCCGGCACGCTGCGTCTCGACCTGGCCCAGTATCGCGAACTGGCCGCCTTCTCGCAGTTTGCTTCGGACCTCGATGAATCGACCCGCAAGCTGCTCGAACGCGGGCAGCGACTGATGGAAATCATTAAGCAGGGTGTGCATGTGCCGCTGGATGTCGCGAAACAGATCGTGATTATCTATGCCGGAACAGAGGGCTTCCTCGATGATGTTCCGGTGGACAAGGTCGGCGATTTTGAGCGCGCCCTCTATGAGGCGATGGATTCGGTGTATGCCGACCTGCTGCGCAGCATCCGCGAAGAAAAAGCGATGAGCGATGACATCAGGAAGGCGCTCAGCGAAGCCCTTGAGGCCTTCAAAAAAACATACCAAGCATAGGTTTCCGGTAAAGACGCATGGCGAGTATCAAGGAATATAACCGCAAGCTCAGCAGCCTGAAGAACACGGTGAAGATCACCAAAACCATGAAAATGGTTTCGGCGAGCAAACTGCGTCGCGCCCAGGAGGCGGAAAACCGCGCGAAGGATTATGCCCACGAGGTCAATAACCTGATTTATCGCGTGGCGGGCTCCGTGGAGCAGGAGATGCATCCGCTGCTGATGCCGCGCAGCGAGGCAAAGAACATCCTGCTGCTGGTGTTTTCCTCGGACAAAGGCCTGTGCGGCGGCTTCAACAATACGCTGATCAAATTTGTGGAGCGACAGGTCGCCGAGCTCGGGGCGGCCGGCAAGGACGTCAGCATGGCGTTCTGCGGGCGCCGCGGATTTCTGCACTTCGGTGACCGCCTGCCGGTGTTTAAAAACTATGCCGGCGTTACGGCCGCACCGAATTCGCGCGATGCCTCCGAAATTGCCGATGAGCTGGCCGAGGCCTATGTGAACGGCTCGTTTGATGAAGTGCACATGATCTACAACCACTTTGCCAGCCCGCTTTCGCAGGTACCGCAGATGGACCAGCTGATGCCGCTGCCGATGTCCACGCTGGAGGATCACGACCAAGTGGATGCGATCCGCGAAGATGATTTTATTTCCGAGCCGCCGCTCTCCGAATTGCTCGAACGGCTGGTGCCGATGCTGGTCGTTTTCAAGGTGTTTTATGCCCTGCTGGAAAATGCGGCCGGCGAGCACGGCGCACGGATGACGGCTATGGACAACGCGACGACCAACGCGAACAAGATGATTGATGAATATACGCTGCTGCGCAACCGCGCGCGCCAGGCGGCGATTACCACAGAACTGATTGAGATTATTTCCGGTGCCGAGGCACTTTAAGGAACAGGAGCAGATGTATGAGTACAGCAACCCCGACCGCTGAAGGTAAAATTTCCCAGATCCTGGGCGCGGTGATTGATGTTAAATTTCCGGAAGGCCACCTTCCGCAAATCCTCTCTGCCTTGAAACTGTCCAACCCGACCATCAGCGATGAGCCGGACAACCTGACGCTGGAAGTGGCGCAGCATCTCGGCGACAACACGGTGCGCTGCATTGCCATGGATACCACCGATGGCCTGGTGCGCGGCGGCGCCGTTCGCGACACCGGCGATATGATCCGCGTTCCGGTCGGCACGCCGACCCTCGGCCGCGTGATGAATCTGCTCGGCGAACCGATCGACCGGGCCGGCCCGCTTTCGACCGAAACCACCTCCGCCATTCACCGCGATGCTCCGGCCTTTGACCAGCAGGATACCGCCGATAATATGCTGATTACCGGCATCTAGGTGATCGACCTGCTGGCGCCGTATAAAAAGGGCGGAAAGGTCGGCCTGTTCGGCGGTGCCGGTGTGGGTAAGACGGTGTTGATTCAGGAACTCATCAACAATATTGCCAAAGGCCACGGCGGCTACTCGGTCTTTGCCGGGGTGGGTGAGCGTACCCGGGAAGGCACCGCGCTTTTCCGCGAAATGGGCGAGGCGGGCGTGATGGATAAAACCGCCATGGTCTACGGCCAGATGAACGAGCCGCCCGGCGCCCGCGCTCGCGTCGCGCTGTCGGCGCTGACGATGGCCGAGCATTTTCGCGATGAAATGAACCAGGACGTGCTGCTGTTTGTGGATAACATTTTCCGTTTCACCCAGGCCGGTTCCGAGGTCTCCGCGCTGCTCGGCCGTATTCCTTCCGCCGTGGGGTACCAGCCGACGCTGGGCACGGATATGGGTGCGCTGCAGGAACGCATCACATCGACCAAGAGCGGATCGATTACCTCGATTCAGGCCGTCTATGTTCCGGCCGACGACTACACCGACCCGGCCCCGGCCACCACCTTTGCCCACCTGGACGCCACCACGGAACTGTCCCGCCCGATTTCCGAGCTCGGGATTTATCCGGCGGTGGATCCGCTGACGTCAACGTCGAGCATTCTCAATCCGAACATTGTCGGCGAAGAGCACTACAACGTCGCCCGCGGGGTGCAGGAAATCCTGCAGAAATATAAAAACCTGCAGGACATCATTGCGATTCTGGGCATGGATGAACTTTCCGAGGAAGACCGGTTGATTGTGAACCGCGCCCGTAAGGTGCAGAAATTCCTGTCGCAGCCGTTCGATGTGGCCACGCAGTTTTGCGGCATTCCGGGCATATACGTGGAACTTGAAGATACCATCCGTTCCTTCAGGGAAGTGCTCGAAGGCAAACACGACGATATTCCGGAAATGGCCTTCTACATGGCCGGCGGTATCGATGACGTGCTGGAGAAAGCGAAGAAGCTCTAATCATGGCCATGTTTCCTGTACAGATTATCAGCCCCGAAGGCACCATCTGGTCCGGCACCGTTGAAGCGATCCAGGCCGTCGGCGTCGACGGTTCGTTCGGCGTTATGGCCAACCACCGCCCGATGATTGCGGCGCTGATTCCCGGCGCGCTGAAGATTAAAGAGGAAGCGGACCGCCTGCTTTACTACGCCATCGGCGAAGGCATTCTGGAGGTGCGCGTCGATAAACGCGTGGTGCTGCTGGTCGATTATGCCGAGGCATTCGATTCCGCCGAAGAGGCCAAGGTGAAAGCCCGCGAGCTCCAGCATATGCTCTGAGGCCGTGCGTAAAAAGGGCGGCGACAAAAAAAGCCCGCGGTCAGGCGGGCTTTCGAAATGGATCAGTATCCGCTGCCGCCACTGAGGCCGGGCACGGTTTGGGAACCTTCCCACGATTGCGGGGTATTCCACGGCATGTTTGAGTATTCCTGCGGATCCTCAAATTCATCGTTCGTTGCGCATCCGGTCAGGCAAAGGGCGCCGGCGGCCGTCGTGAGTGCGAGAATGAAGGTAGTGGTTTTCATCGTTTAAAAAAGAACCGTCCCGCCGAACGGGACGGTTTTTCCATACAAAGCGTTGATTAAAGAACAGCGTCTTTAGCTGCTTTCGCGATGCGGAATTTCAGCACGGTTTTAGCCGGGATCTGAATGGTTTCGCCGGTAGCCGGGTTGCGGCCCTGACGTGCAGCGCGGTCAACTTTCACCAGCTTGCCGATACCAGGAATGGTGAAGCCGTCAGCAGCTCCTTCGTAAGCGAGTTCGGCAAGGCCTTCGAGTGCGTCTTTGGCCTGAGCTTTAGAAATGTCTGCTTTTTCAGCAACGGCGGCAATAATCTGCGATTTGGTCATAGGTTTTCCCATTATATGATCTCCTCATACTTTCCTGGTTAAGAGTCCAACAACTTGCGGGCCGACTCCGTATCAGCCCAGCGAAGAAGAGTACTAGGCTATTCAAGGGGCAATCGCAATAGGAAAATAAAGAAAAAGCCAATATTTACAGGGGTAACGCGCATGTTTGCCGAAGCGGAAAGCGGGGCGGATTCGCTCCGCGCGGCGACTTCGATCGGGGCGGACGCCGCGCGGTTTTCCAGTGACTGGAAAAAGGTGATCGGGAAACCGGATCGTTTTTATCTTCATCGGTGTACAGAAAAAACTGTTGACCTGATTCCGAATCTGACCAAAATCACCGCTTAATTTGCCAACCAGGGACACGGCATATATGAATCTGAAAAAAGTGCTATTACCGGAAACAGTATGGGTCGATCTCAAGGCGGACTCCAAGACGGGGGTTATCGAGGAGATGGTCGATCGACTGGTTGCGGCCGGAAAAGTGGAGGACCGCGAAGCGGTGCTGTCCGCGGTGCTGGAACGCGAAGCCAAGATGTCGACCGGCATGCAGAACGGCGTCGCGATTCCGCACGGGAAAACCGAAGCCGTGGAAGAACTTGTGGCGTCGGTGGGCCTGCATAAAGACGGGGTGGATTTCGAGTCGATGGACGGTTCGCCCTCCCACATCTTTATCATGACCCTTTCCCCGGAAAAACGCACGGGCCCGCACATTCAGTTCCTAGCGGAGATCAGCCGTACCATCAGTCAGCCCGCCGAGCGCGAAAAGCTGATGGCGGCGAAGACCCACGGCGAGATTTACGAAATTCTCACGGGAAAATAAGCACATGTTCAAGAGCCTCTTAGCCGCGTGTCTGATCGGGATTTCAATTACAGGGGCGGTGAGCGCGGCGGACGGCCCGGAACACCATCAGAAGGTTTCAGCCGCCGAAACGGTGGAGCATGCTGCGGCATTCAGTGCAGCCCCCGAAGGCATCGAAGCGGCCCCGCACCACGAGGCCGCCGCCGAACACCACAACCTCGAAGAGGAGAGTCACGGCATCACCCACATGATGATGCACCTGATCATCCAGTTGGCGGTCATTATTGTCTGCGCCAAGATCGGCGGATTTGTCGCCCAGAAATATCTCAACATGCCGTCGGTGCTCGGCGAACTGGCGTCCGGCATGGTCATCGGCCCCTATGCGCTCGGCGGCATGATCGACCTTCCAATCCTTGGAATGCTCTTTGCTGAAAATGCGGGCTTTGCCGCCTCGGCCGAGCTCTACGGCATCGCCACGCTCGCCTCCATTATTCTCCTGTTCCTCGCCGGCCTCGAAACCGATATCGCGGCCTTTTTGCGCTATTCCGTCGTCGGTTCCATCGTCGGTCTGGGCGGGTTGGTTGCCGCGTTTGTGATCGGCGACCTGGTGGCCGTCCTG
>JBFJYX010000041.1:0-12652 GCA_041622415.1 Pontiella sp. | reverse complement strand
GCATTCGTGAAGCCGAGCTCGGGATCCGGCAGGGCCGGATCCGCCACGGTGGTACAGTTCAGGTACTGCAATGCCCGCCGCAGTTTGCCGGCTTCCGAAGTTTCGAGCTCTTCGGCCGCCGCATCCAAATCAGCCAGCACCCAGTGATTACTCACCGCCTGCAGCTCCACATCGCCGACACGAACGGAAACGATGTCCGCTGAAGAAACGTTGAGGAGATCTGTATCAATCCAGTCGGCCGATGCATTCGAGAACGGCTGGAAGTCGTAATCAACCAGGTAGATATCGGCGGCGCCGCCCCTGCGGATAAAGCGCTGATTCGCCCAGCCGCTCGACGCTTCGCGCCGCGCCCCGACCTGAATCGACAGGGCCTGCTGACCGCCGGAGCTCAGAACATTGGATTTGGCCGCGTCCTATCCGTATTCCGCATCGTCAATATTCGATGCGCGCACAGGGGCCCCCGTTTCAACTTCCACGGCCGCCTGCAGCGCATCGGCCAGCCGGGCGAAATCGGCCGGATAGTCAAACAGGGATGCAACCACCCATCTGCCGTCCTTTTTCACCAGTTCCGCAGTGTTACCGCCTTCCGCAATACGCAGGCCGTCGATCGCGTTGAGCTCCAGTCCCTGCAGCAGGGTTGTTCCGCCCGCAGCCGGGCGCCGCGTTTTTGCACGGTTCTGCTGCACGGCCGCCAGCCCGGCCAGTACGGCCAGCGCAACGGCCATTCCAATGAGTTTCCTGTTATTCATGATCCATTCCCCCTAACGCGTTTTTTTCATCCAGAGACCCCGGCCGATACCGAATGCGGCCACGAGCAGCGGCATGCCCACGATGTTGACGGCCTTCAGCCGCACGCCGAGCATTTCAATATCGCGGCGCAGGCTCTTGCGCACTTCCTTGAGCGACTGCCGGGTTTCAAATACCTCTTCGCGGAATTTTTTAATTTCAGCCTCCTGCTCCGGCGTCAGGAACATCTGCTGCCCGTCGGCGCGGGTCTGTTGCAGCTGGGTCAGCTTGGCCTGTGTTGCCTGCAACCGGGCATTGAGCCGTTCCTCTTCCGCCTGCCATCTGAACGCCGCCTCCTTCTCCAGTTCAATCACCCGGTCAAACGGACGGTCGAACGAGTTTCGGCTGCGCAGGCCGATCAGCGCTTCGCTGCCGCACAGCTGTTCCACCATATTGACGGCAAACGTCAGGTTGTCGTTGCGCGGCTGCACAATGGTCTGCCCCATAAAATTCATGCTGTCGGTGGCCATGCGGTCGGCCAGCATATCGACGTCGGAGACGAGAATCACCACTCCGGGTTTTTCCGCCTCCTTCAGGCCGTCTTCCCGGTCCGGGAAGGCGGTCTTAAACGCACCGCTGACCCGCAGCGCCAGCGGCACCCGTTTTTTGAGATCCGGGATATCAATATTACCGGTACGCGCGGCCATGGTATCGGTCGTAAAACCGTCTTCCTCGGTAAACAGCAGCTCGGCAACCTCGATCCCGTTGCCGGCATTCACGCTGAACGCACCGGCAAACGGCAGCATCAGTTCATTCAGCGAGCCGGTGGCAATATCCTCGCGGTTGATGTGCGTTTCGCGCAGCGACAACCAGGTGGAATTACGCTGCGCACGCCCGCCGCCCGCATTGAGCAGGCTTGCAGCCGACTCATCCGCCGCCAACCGGCCGGCATCCATCTCGATGCCCCAGGCGGACGTAAGGGCGTTGAGATCGGATTCCATCTGCGGGGCCGGCATCCCCATCTGCATCATCTGCGGATCGGCACTCTCCTGCGCCGTGATGCACATCGCATCCGTAAAGGCCAGCAGGCGCCCGCCCCGCAGCACAAACTGGTCGATCGCATAAAGCGTATCCTCCGAAATCCCGGCCGGATGAATCACCACCAGCGTATCGATGTCATCGGCAATATGGGTCGACGTCATTTCGATCTGCTCGACGTCATACTGCCGTTCAATTTCCGAAACCACCGCCCAGGGACGGCCGCCTCCCTGCTGCATCATCATGGGATTCATCTGCGGCGAACCGTTCACCGGCAGCGCACTCATGATCCCGACTTTGGAGGTCTTTTCCGTTGTGACTTCCGAAACCATGCGGGTCAGCAGATATTCCAGCCGCGGCTCGGCACTTTGCGCCAGCATCGGGATCACCGCCTCGCGATTGCCTGATACGGCAACGATGCCGAAGTAGAGGCCGCCGTCCAGGCCGAACATGTCGAGCGTCTGCGACTGCAGCCCATAGCGCTGTGCCCATTCCTCCTCGTCGGAATCCGGTTTCGGATCATATTCCTCCATCACCAGAAAACCGCCGGAACGCGATTCATATTCCCGCAGCAGGTCGCGCACGCGCGATGCAAAGTTTTTCATCGGCACCGGCAGGCGGTCGTTACTTTTCGAGAAGTAGAATTTCAGGGTTACATCACGCTCCAGGTCGTCGAGCAGCTGCTTCGTTCCGTCGGACAGCGTGTACAGTTTATCCTCGGTCACATCGGCGCGCAGGCGCACCGGTTTCAGGACCACATTGAATGCAATCAGAAGGCCCAGCATCAAAAGGATACCCGCCAGGCCGGTCATTTTTTTCATTTGATTCATGTTCAAAACCTTCCTGTTTAGCGTCCCACCTTGTTCTTGAGCACGACCTGCGTTGCAAAGAGCATGAAGATCATGACCGACGCAAAATAGACCAGGTCGCGCAGGTCAATCACGCCGCGCTGCAGGGCTTCGAAGTGCGGCATAAAACTGAACGACGCGACGCCGTCCACCATCCACGTCGGCGCCCAGCGCGACAGCAGATCCGTCACCGGCGGATACCCGGCCAGGATCAGGAAAAGGCCGATCACCACCGCGAGGATAAAACTGATCACCTGGTTGCGCGTCAGGGCGGAAGTAAACATGCCGGCGGCAACATATGCGCCGGCCAGCAGGCCGCTGCCGAGGTAGCCGGACACGATGGTTCCCCCGTCGGGCGAACCGAGATAGGCCGCCGTCAGCGGAACCGGAAAGGTGAGCACCAGCGCCAGCAGCATAAACAGCCACGCCGCCGCAAACTTGCCGAGCAGCGCCTGCAGCGGTGTGACCGACACCGTGAAGAGCAGCTCAATCGTGCCCGAACGCCGCTCCTCCGCCCAGAGCCGCATGGCCACGGCAGGCACAAGAATCATGTACAGCCAGGGATGCCACTCAAAAAATCCGCTCAGGCCGGCCTGCCCCGCTTCGTAAAACTGCGCGAGCGAGAACGTGAAAAAGCCCGACAGCATCAGAAAAATAATGATGAAGACATAGGCGACCGGGGAATCGAAATAGGCGCGCCATTCCCGTTTTGCAACGGCGAGCACATGCGAGGTTGCTTCGTTCATCAGGCCACCTCCCTTTTCGTCGTATCTTCTGTCGCGGTGATCTGCCGGAATACATCGTCGAGGCGGCCCTCGTTGACCTTGATGTCGGACACTTTCCAATGGTTGGAACGGGCGGCTTCGAGAATGTCGGGAGCAATGGATTTTCCGCCCTTGGGAAAGGCGACGATTTTGCCGTCTTCCAGGGTCTGGATATTTCCAATGTTCGGAAGTTTTTCCAGCGCCTTGGCAATATCGCGGCCCTCGGCGGTCAGTGTTACCGCGTTATACTGATCGCTCCGCGTTTTGAGCGACGCGGGCGAATCGTCGGCCACGACCTTTCCGCCACTGATGATGATGGCGCGGGTGCAGATGGCCTCGACTTCTTCGAGCACATGGGTCGAGAGCATAACGACGCGCTCGGCGGCCATCGCTTTGATCATATCGCGCACGACCTGCTTCTGGTTGGGATCCAGCCCTTCGGTGGGTTCGTCGAGCAGCAGAATATCGGGGTCGTGCAGCAGGGTCTGTGCAAGGCAGGTGCGCTGGCGATAGCCCTTGGAAAGCGTATCGATGGTCTGGTTCCTGACCGGTTCGAGGAAACAGCGCTCGAGGGAGCGGTCAACGCGCGCATCGCGCTCTTTGCCGCTGAAACCGCGGACCTCGGCGAGGAAGCGCAAAAAACCGGATACGGTCATATCCTCATAGAGCGGAGTGGTTTCGGGCATGTAGCCGATGGATTTCTGGGCCGCGACGGGATCGTCGGCGACATTGATGCCCTTGACGTGAACCGTGCCTGCGGTGGGCGGAAGGAACCCGGCCACCATGCGGATCGTCGTGGTTTTGCCGGCACCGTTAGGCCCCAGGAAACCCAGTACGGTTCCCTTTTCGACTTCGAACGACACGCCGTCAACGGCGCGCCGTGTCCCGAAGTCCCTGACCAAACCTGTTGCTTTGATCATTGCTCAACTTCTCCTTGTTTATCTTATAGTTATCCTTTCGTTGGCGGAGCGTTACGGCCGCATCCCCCGTTCCCCGTCCTTTCCAAGGGGAGGAAAGTACACTCAGACTCACGAAGTCTGAATGCGTTCAATTTTTTCACCGGGCCGGGCGTCAGGCATCCAGCTTGCGAAGCTGCTCATACAGGCGCCGCTGTTCTTCGCTCAGCGTTTGCGGAACGGTCACCTGGACCACCGCCAGCACGTCGCCATGGCCGCCGCCCTGTTTTTTCAGCCCTTTACCGGCGAGCCTGAACCGTTTGCCGGACGAGGTGCCCGGCGGAAGTTTCAGTTTGGCGCGGCCCACCGGCAGGGGCAGTTCAACGTGATCGCCCAGAGCCGCCTGCGCCGGGGTCACGGGTAGGTCAACCTCGATATCCGAACCGTTGAGCCGGCAGGTACCGTGCGGATCAATGCGGACGCGAACCAGCAGGTCGGCACCGTGAGTGCCCTGCCCCGCGAGGCGGAGCTTTAAACCGTCCCGGCATCCCGCCGGGATCGTCAGGTTATAACTTTTCGACTGCCCGGCGTTCCCCGAAAAAACCTTGATGGCTTTTTTACCGCCGCGCCACGCTTCTTCCAGGCTGATCCGCAGTTCCACTTCTTCGGCCCGCGGCCGCGCGTTCTGCTGCGCAAAGCCATGGGCGGAACGCCCCCCTGTGCGGGCGCCGCCCATCATATCGCCGAAGATCGATTCAAAGAAATCGCTGAAACCGCCGTGGCCGGAAAAACCGAAGCCCTGGGCACCGTTGCCGCCGAATTCAAAATGCACGTTTTCCCACCCCGGAGGCGGTGTGAAATCCTGGCCCTGGCGCCAGTTGGCGCCGAGCTGATCGTAGCGCTTCCGTTTTTCGGTATCGCCGAGCACTTCGTAGGCTTCGGAGATTTCCTGAAACCGTTTCTGTGCGTCCGGCTGTTTGTTGATGTCCGGATGATATTCCCGGGCCAGCTTGCGATAGGCCTTTTTGATGGCGGCCGCACCGGCATTGCGCGGTACCCCCAGCACTTCGTAGTAGTCTTTATATTTCACACTCATCACATCTGCCTTCCATTAAACCCGGAGCGGCATACCCGCGTCCGAAAACCGGCCCTCATCCAACCTCATGTTTCCTGTTCCGTACTCAAAGAAATCTGTTTCCACTGTCGCTTCGGCCGGTCCGACTTGGGCAGCCGCAGCGTCAGCACACCATGTTTCAACTCGGCGGTCGCCCGCTCGGCATCAATCCGCGCCGGCAGGCCGATCGTCCGGCTCACGCCGCCATAGCTCATTTCGGAGATATGATAGTTTCTTTCCCGGGCTTCTTTCTTCTCTTTACGTATCGCCCGGATCGTCAACACCTCTTCATCCAGCGCAATATGGATGTTTTTCTTTTTAATGCCCGGCAGGTCCGCGCGGATGTGGATGTCTTCATCCGTCTCCGAAAGCTCAACCCCGAATTCGTCGGTAATCCCGTTCGCGGGTCCGGGCATTTTTCCGTGATAGGTATGCAGCAGGTCGTTGATCTCGCGGGACAGTTTTTCAAACGAGTCCAAACGCCATTCCTGCTTGCCGCGCATCGGCGTTTTACTGAAAGGCATCATTTCCGATTTCATTTCCGCTCTTCTCTTCCTGTGTCCTTTACTTTCTTTGTTTCCTCCACTCACGTTCGAAGCAGGTGCGGAACCGACCGTTCCGGACCCGTTGCGGGATCCGCAGCCCTGGACCGCAACGACGATCAGCAGGACGAGCGTTACCACCGGTAACCGCTTTTCACGGAGGCCCGTTTCCGGTCGTCATCATCCAACTTCCATGACTTCGCAATGAGGGACGGACGATGCCGTCCCCCACGCGGCTGGACCTATGCGGCATGGACAGGAATCTGCCGGGTCGCGGATTTGGCCTCTTCCGTTTTCGGCAGGGTCAGCGTTAACACACCGCGTTTGAACCGGGCCCGGGCCTTTCCGGCATCCACTTGCGAGGAAAGAGGAATGGTCCGGCTGTAGCGGCCGTAGTGCATTTCGGAGACATGGTACCTCCGCTTCTTCTCTTCCTTCTCCTCTCGATGTTCGCCGCGGATGGTCAGCATATTTTCCTGAACCGATACCTGGATGTCCTTTTCATCCATGCCCGGCAGTTCGGCCTTCACGCGGATTTCAGCATCCGTTTCCGAAACCTCCAGACCGGGGTTGCCCGGACGGCGCTGCAGCCGTCCCGGCCCGTGGAGCAGATGTTCAAACCTGTCATTGATCTCCTGATGCAGCATGTGGAACGGATGGTCGTCCCATTGCGGTTCATGCCGCACCTCACGCTTTTTCCAAGGGACCAATTTATTTTTCATCGGTCATACACCTCCTTGCGCATTAACCTCCTGCCGTGATTTCAATTTTTCTCGGTTTCGCCTGCTCGGCTTTCGGCAGCTCAAGATTCAGCACGCCGTTATGCAGCCGCGCCACGATTTTATCCCGGTCGATCTGTTGCGGGACCGAGAACTTACGCCGGAAGATTCCCGTTCCGTATTCGCCGGAGAGCAGGTCCATGCCATCGGGTTTGCCGGCGGCCTGCGTACCCGTGATTTCCAGCTCGTTGTGATCGAGCCGAATGTCCACCCGGTCCTGCGGAACGCCGGGCATATCGCAACGGATCAGGATGCCGTCATCCTTTTCATAAATGTCCGTCACCGGAATATACTCGCGCAATTCCTGCGCAGGTTTTTCCTGTTCCATGTGCTCAACTGCTTTTTCTTCCGTTTTCTTCATCGCCTACACCTCCGTTCTACTTGGCTGCGTTGATCTCGATCCGTTTCGGTTTAGTGGCTTCGTGCCGCGGCATCACCACCGTGAGTACGCCGTTTTCATATTTAGCGGAAACCTTGTCGTTCTCTACCGAGAACGGCAGCCGCACCGTACGCACAAATTTTCCGACGTCGCGTTCCGAGCGATGGCATACTGCATCGTCGGCCGGTTTATCGGCTTTGCGCTCGCCTTTAATGGTCAGCTGGTTGTTGACCACATTCAGGTCCAGATCTTCCGGCTCCATACCGGGGAGTTCTGCGGTAACCACCACATTTTCTTCGTTGCCCCACACATTCAGCGCAGGGAAGCGGGACATCGCAGTCCGGCTTTCATAGCCGTCGAACAGACGGTTCATTTCCCGTTGCAGGGATTGGAGCTCATCAAACGCGCTCCATGCTCTCGGATCACTCCAGTACATCTTGAACTCCTTTCGTTCGTTGTTCACCACGCCGCGCACACCCTGTGCGCCCGGCCTTACGCCTGTGCCTTAATCAAAAAATGTGCCATTCATGAAACCCCGTTTTTTCTTAGAAAATTCCGAAATTGTCCGATTTCGCCTGTGAAAAAAAGTGGCAGTTCCGCGGCCCATCTGTGTCAATTTTTCACACTTTCCGGGCACAAAAAAGGCCCCCGGAATCCGGGGACCTTTCATCAGACGTCTGTTCGAAGGGATTAGACTTCGAGCAGTTCGTCGTAGCTCGGCAGCGGCCAGAGTTCAGCCGGAACGATGGCTTCAAGCGCATCGATCGTTTCACGGAGAGCACCCATGGCTTCGATCTGGGCAGCCGGACCTTCAGCCGCTTCGAGGGCTTCGATCTGGGCTACCGCTTTTTCGGTCAGCGAAGACATTTTGTCGGTCAGGCCGGATACAGCCGGAACAGACGCGTATTCGTTAATCGCCATAACCGCAGCCGGAATCAGCATGGTTTTAGCGATGTCCGCCGCGGTTTCCGCTTCGATCTCAATCAGAGTCTCATAGGTCTCTGTGTAGATGTTGTAGCGGGATTCCAGCTCTTCGTTGCTCAGCACGTTGTACTTGGCGAACAGGTCTTTGGCTTTCTGCGTCTGCAGTACCGGCAGGGCATCAGCGGTGGTGACCAGGTTCGGCAGGCCGCGCACTTCGGTGGCTTCCTTGATCCACTCGTCGGTGTATCCGTCGCCGTTATAAAGAATACGCTTGTGCTCTTTAATCACAGCAGCGAGTACATCCTGCAGTACGGCATTGAATTCGCCACCCTTTTCAAGGCCGGCTTCAACTTCAGTGCAGATGTAATCGAAGGCTTCAGCCACGATGGTGTTGAGCACCACGTTGGCACCGGCCGGGCTCTGGTTGGAACCTACAGCACGGAACTCGAAGCGGTTGCCCACGAAGGCGAACGGCGATGTGCGGTTACGGTCGGTGTTACCACGCGGCAGCTTCGGCAGCATATCAACGCCGAGCTCGATGTGGCCGCCGTCTTTGGACTCTTTGGCCCCGCCGGCTTCGATCTGCTCGATGATGTCGGTGAGCTGGTCGCCGAGGAATACAGACACAACCGCCGGAGGTGCTTCGTTGGCACCCAGACGATGGTCGTTGCCGGCCGTGGCAACCGATACACGCAGCAGGTCAGCGTGCGTATCAACCGCTTTGAGCAGAGCCACAACGATGGTCATGAACTTCGCATTTTCATGCGGATTGTCACCCGGAGACAGCCAGTTCTTTCCGTCCGGACCGGCCAGCGCCCAGTAGTTGTGTTGACCGGAACCGTTTACGCCGGCGAAGGGTTTCTCGTGCAGCAGGCACTCAAAGCCGTGCTTCTCAGCAGTAACCTTGAGGGTTTCCATCGTGATCATGTTGCGGTCAACGGAAACGTTGAGGGTTTCGAAGACCGGAGCGATTTCGAACTGTGCCGGGCACACTTCGTTATGGCGGGTTTTCGCCAGCACGCCGGATTCCCAGAGCGCTTTGTCGAGGTCGGCCATGAAAGCGGCCACGCGGTGCTTGATGGCACCGAAGTAGTGGTCGTCGAGCTGCTGGTGTTTGGATGCCGGTTTACCGAAAAGGGTACGGCCGGTACGGATCAGGTCAGGACGTTGTGCGAAGAGATCAGTATCGATCAGGAAGTATTCCTGCTCGGAACCGAGCGTGGCTTTGGCCATCGCGTCGCCGCAGTCGATACCGAAGAGTTTGCCCAGACGAACCGTCTGTTCAGACAGGACTTTCATGGAGCGCAGCAGCGGCGTCTTTTTGTCGAGGGCTTCCCCGTTGTAGCCGCAGAACACGGTCGGGATGGTCAGCGTCGGAGCGCCGCAGGAATCGTATTTGATGAATGCCGGGCTGGACGGATCCCAGCCGGTGTAACCACGGGCTTCGAAGGTCGCACGCAGGCCGCCGGACGGGAATGAAGATGCATCGGGCTCACCCTGGATCAGCTCGTCGCCGCTGAAGGTGGTAACCACGCCACCCTTGAAATCAGGGAAAATGAACGAGTCGTGTTTTTCGGCCGTAGAACCGGTAAGCGGCTGGAACCAGTGCGTGTAGTGGGTCGCACCCTTTTCCATGGCCCATTCTTTCATGGCTTCCGCAACCTCGTCTGCAATAGACGGATCCAGCGCAGAGCCGGCGTCAATGGTCTTTTTCAGCGATTCAAAGGTCGGAGCCGACAGACGGGCTTCCATTACAGGCAGACCGAATACCAGATCGCCAAACGATTCGATATTATTACTCATTTTATCTCCTTAATATTAAATTACCGCCGGCAGCCGGCGGCAATGCACCCTACTCTTCAACAAAATCCAGCTTCCAAGCCGAGGAAACGCCGGCTCTGACTTATAAATCAGATGTTTCTAAATAAGCAGTAGCGTATGAGCATGTAGTATACCAAACGCAACCCTGACGCCTATCCCCAAGCAAACTAGTAAGTTACATATTTTTCCGGAATCAGTGGGCCGACAGGATGATAACAATATTGTCGTGTGACAAAATGTATCGATACATAAATGGCCTATCAGCCACCCCTGTTTAACGGGACTTTTCCGCGCTCAGCCGGCTGATCTCCGCTTCGAGCTTCTTCACCTTTTCCTTCAGCTTCGGAAGCGTCACCGTACCGGCAATCACTTTTTTCGCCTGCAGGTGGTTCATGGCCGGGGAGCCGATCACAAAATCCTTCGCCGGCACATCACGCATGACGCCGGCCTGGGCTCCGACAATGGCCCCGTCGCCGACCGACAGATGGCCGGCCAGGCCGGCCTGTCCCGCCAGGATCACCCGGGAACCGATCGTACTGCTGCCGGAAATGCCCGCCTGGCCGCACATCACCGAGTGTTCACCGATCACCACATTATGCGCAATCTGGACCAGGTTATCGATCTTCGTACCTTTGCCTATGCGGGTTTTACCGAAGCGCGCCCGGTCGATCGTCACATTCGCCCCGATCTCGACGTCGTCCTCGATCACCACTTTTCCAATCTGCGGAATTTTTTTACGGGATCCGTCCT
This sequence comes from Pontiella sp., assembly GCA_041622415.1. Classification (GTDB taxonomy): domain Bacteria; phylum Verrucomicrobiota; class Kiritimatiellia; order Kiritimatiellales; family Pontiellaceae; genus Pontiella. The sequence goes on along the minus strand of JBFJYX010000041.1, from coordinate 2,071 downwards.
CCTGGACGGCATAGCCGAATCCGTCGGAACCGACCACGGTACCGTTATGAATGATGACGCGGTTTCCAACTGTTGTAAATTCACGCAGGGAAACCAGCGGGTAAAACAGGCAGCCGCTTCCGATCACCGATTTATACCCGATGACGCAGTTGGCCTGAATCACGGTTTTTTCGCCGATCACCACGCCCTCTTCAATCACACAGTGGGCGCCGATGGATACGCCGTCGCCCAGCGTGGCGCTTTCCGCCACCACGGCGGTCGGATGAATGCCTGCGGCCGGGGCCGGCACCGGCTCATAAAAAAGCTCGGCCACTTCGGCAAAAGCCTGGTCCGAATTTTTCACCCGAAGCAGGGTACACGTGGCCGGACGGTCCCAGTCGGCCGGAACAATCACGGCCGAGGCGCGGGTCGACGCCACCTGCGCGGCATATTTCGGGTTGGCCAGGAAACTGAGGTCACCCGATGAGGCTTCCTGCAGGCCGGCGACCGATATGATTTCAAGTTCGCCGCTGCCTTCAACTGTCGCGCCGATGCGTTCGGCAATTTCAGAAAGCTTCATGTTTACTCCTCGCCTTTGTCTTCCACGTTGAATTCCGGAGCCGTCTCCCGGGAGGTCTGACGGCCTTCGTTGAGTACCGCAAGCACGTCGGCGGTGATATCCACTTTCGGACTTGTATAAAGAATCATTTCGGTGCCGATCCGGCTCTGGGCCGAACGGTCGACCACGGCGGAATACCCCTGCGCTTTGGCATGCTGAATGATGACCTCGTGGATTTCATCGAACAGCTTTTTAGTCATCCGCGTATTCTGCTGCTCCATCTGTTCCATGCGCAGCTTTTCAAACTCCGCCATGTCGGACTCTTTCTGCTGGAGCTCCACGAGTTTTTCCTCGAGCTGGTCGCGTTTATTGTCCCGCACCTCTTCGCTGAGCGTTTCATCGCGGGAATCCGCACGCAGCATCTCAATCTCGTCCTTCATCACTTTGACTTCGGCTTCGATCTCCTCGCGCTCCAGTTTAATATCGTCCGCCTGCTGGCGGATCTGGTCCTGGGCCAGCTGGGTTTTATAGAACTGTTTAAACACCTCCTGCAGGTCGACAAAGGCAATTTCATCTGCGGCATGCACAGCGGCAAACGGGAGCAGGAAGGCAAGGGACAATACGGCGAACACTCTTTTCATGAGGTATTTCCTTTCAGTAAAAATCAGGCAAAAACTGTACCCAACGCCCACCCGCCTTACAATCTATTCGTGTAGCTTTCCAAAAGCGCGGCAGCGTCCATCATCTAGCATTTGTTACTATTCGATACAAATACACTGAATTGGAGGAAAATCCTGTTTGTACGGCGTTAAAAATGGTGAATCCCAAGCCCCCATTAGACCTCGGGCATGAATAAATAGTGCTGATAATCGGCGAGCGAAGGTGAAATAAATTTAATTTTTGCTCGCCGAGACGACAGTTTCATGGTGAATTGCAACCGTTCTCCAACACCGAGAACCAAAATTTATAAAAATGGGTATCTTGTTGGGTTCCCGTTTTTCGGCGGAAGGTTTCCCTCCTCTTTTCCTTCCGCCGTTTTTTTTGCCTTTTTGGTTTCAAAAAAATGATGATTTATTTTTGAACCCTTTTTGAAAAGCGGGTCTAACACTCCGTAACACCCCTGAAAAACAGGTTCCCGTTGGGTTCGCTGTTTTAGCGGCGCAAGGTTTCCCTCCTCTTTTCCTTGCGCCGCTTTTTTTTATCTACACCCCGCCGCCATCTTCCCGTGATTTTTTTTTGAACCTTTTTCCGGCGGGCGGTCTAAGACTCCGTAATTACTCCCTGAAAACGGGCTACCCGGTTGGGGCAGCCGTTTAGCGGTCCAAGGTTTTTCCTCCTCTTTTCCTTGGACCGCTTTTTTGTGCCCGTATTTTTGAACACTCCGCATGGCCAGGGTCTAAACCATTACCAACACAACTCCCTGGAAGGCTTGGTTTGACCATGCCGGGCAACGCGCGGGTTTCCATCCCCTTACCGCGCGTTGTTTATGCCTGCACACAAAAAAACCCGCTCTGCAACAGAACGGGCTTTTTT
>JBFJYX010000040.1:0-13077 GCA_041622415.1 Pontiella sp. | reverse complement strand
CTGATGTGCAGCGCCTCGGTGGCATCAATCGCCAGGATATCCTCAATCTGCTGGGAAACCTCATCGACATCCGCATTGGGCATTTCGATTTTGTTCAGCACCGGCAGGATCTCGAGCTCGTTTTCGGAGGCCAGATAGGTATTGGAAACGGTCTGCGCTTCCACGCCCTGCGCGGCATCCACCACCAGAATCGCCCCTTCGCACGCCTGCAGGCTGCGGGACACCTCATAGGAAAAGTCCACGTGGCCGGGCGTATCGATCAGGTTGAAGGTATAGGTTTTGCCATTCTTCGCGGTGTATTTCATCGTCACCGGATGGGCTTTAATCGTAATGCCGCGCTCGCGCTCCAGATCCATGGAATCGAGCAGCTGCTCCTTCATCTTCCGCTGTTCGACCGTCCGGGTCAGCTCCAGCATACGGTCCGCCAGCGTCGACTTGCCGTGGTCGATATGGGCAATGATGGAAAAATTTCGTATTAAACTTAGGTCGTTCATAAACTTGCGCAAAAGGTTCCGGGCACAACGGGCCCACAAAAATAGAGCGCACAAGCTACCCGAGCCCCGCCCGCAGGTCAATACCCCTGTAGACGAACCATCCCGCGCCGTGAAGTCACCGACGACGGAGCCCGAAGCTCCGTCCGCCGGATCAGAATTCGATGTTCAGACGGGCGTTGAGAATATTCGCCATATATCCGCTGCCGAAGCGCGCATCATAGCCGAGGGCGAATTCGTAGACGCTGCCGCCTTTGTTGGCGGTCCAGAGCGAAAGGCCGGCCCCGACTTCGAACAGGTCCGCAACCGGCGCCGTCATGGTGTAGCTGTAGGACCCGGTCCCGCCCACCAGCCGGTAACCGACGGAATCTTCATCCGTATTGAATTCGTGCAGCCATTTCGCATGCACATCCGGCATCAGCACCGACCGATCCAGCTCCTTGCGGAAAACCAGCTCCGCACCGATATCGGACTGGAAGCTCCAGCGGCTGTAATCTTCCACCTTCCGGCCCACGGAATTGGAAGACTTTTCCGTATACCCGTCCTGCGCATAGCGGCCGCCCAGCATCGCCACCGTCGGCGTAAGGAAAACCGTATCCTCCCGGAATACCATCTCTTTGCCGCCGCCCAGGTAAAAACCGAATTCGCTCAGGTCGGTATCGGACGATGCATCAAAACTGGTGCCGCTGTCCCCTTCCACCGAGCCGAAGCCGTACGCCAGGCTCGCATCGGCAAACCAGTCGAGCGTGCCCCACGAACCGTACAGAATCCCGTAGCCGAGGCCCGCATCGCTCGTGTCGCCGTCATCCTGGTCGATCGAAGACGACGAATAACCGCCGGCCAGCCCCATCAGCAGATCGCCGAAGGCCTTGTCGTAGCCGACCACCATGCCGTAGACCGACTGGTCATATCCGGAAGACGCCCCGTCGGCATCCTGGCTGCCCCAGCTGCCGTAGCCCTTCACCCAGAACTGCGCCTGCTCACCGTAGAGGTGCGGCCCCTGCGGACCGCGCGGGCCGATCGACCAATACGTGTCCGGCATCACGCCGCGGCTCTGCACCTGGCGCATGCCTTCGAACATGCCCTGCATATGCATATAGCTCGGCGTGCCGCGATCATACAGCTGCGACAGCTCCGCATTCTGCTGCGCGCCGTCCATCTCGCCCAGCAGGTTCAGCTGGGCAATCGCCGCTTCGTCCTCGGCCGAGGCGAGGTCATCAATTTCCATGGCCACCGCATAAAGCTGCGAATTGGAATCAAACCCGGCACTTTCCGCCAGGGCCATGCGGTAAATCTGCATAAAGAGATCATCATCCTGCGTAAAGAAGCTGAATTCCAGCAGTCCGTTTTCCACCTCGCCGACCAGCGCATCGAGATCGCTGCCCGAACCGATGGTGAGCGAGGTCGAGCTCACAATTTTCTGGCTGTTGGTAATCCCCACCGCCGCGTCGCCGACGGACCCCGTAAAACGGAACGTCGCGTTGGACTCAATCGTGGCCGAGCCGACCGCGGCCACCACCGCATCACCCGGATCAACCGCCACATTGGTCAGGCTGTTAAACTGCAATACGGAATCCGAAGCCTGGAAATAACTGCCGGCCGCAATTTGGCCGCCGTCTTCGAGCTCAAGCTTCGCGCCGCTGTCGAGCGACAAAAGTCCCGCGGTGTCCACCCAGCCGCCATCGGAAATAATCAGCCCGTTTTCGGCACCGGAAATCATCAGATCCCCGGAATTGGTCCACGCGGAACCCCAGTCGGAAACCTGCACCCAGTTGTCCGTTCCGCTGCCGCCAAGCACCGCGGAGCTGCTGGTGAGCACCGCCGCATTGGTCAGCGTCAGCAGGTTTTCCGAACCCGTACCGCCCACCGTAAGCGCACCGGCAACCGAAAGCGCCGAGCCGGAGCCGGCCAGCGCCAGCCGGTTACTGCTGCCGGCGCCGCCCAGCAGCGTCGCCCCGGAAACCACCAGGCCGCCGTTTTTAACAGAGAGCGCATTACCGTCACCCTCGCCGATCGTCAGCGTTCCGGCATTATTCCAGGTTGAACCGTTCACATCGATCTGGCTGCCGGATTCAAGCGTCGCCCCGGTGCTGTCCAGCACCGCGCCGCCGGACAGATCAACCGTGCCGTCATCGAGGCTCAGGGCCTCCGCACCGAGATCCCAGCTCGCCGAAGCGCCGGACAGGTGGACTTCCCGGCCGCCGGTCAGTTCATTGGTCATGCCGGTCAGGATGCCGGTCAGTTCCAGCACACCGCCGTCGCCGAAGGTGAAGCCGGTCATGCCCGCATCAAAATCGGTATCGACTTCCAGCACGCCGGCATCCTCTACGGTCAGTGTATTGCCGGTGCCGCTGATCACCACGCCGTTGGAAACCGAAATCCGCCCGCTGTCCGTAATCAGGACGGCATTGCCGGAATTGCTCACGGACCCGATCAGCAGCGCATCCATGTAGGCTTCACCGCCGTTTTCCACAATCAGGGTGTTGTTCGACGAAGCGGCACCCACCGTCACATTACTGCCGGTCTGGTCCCATTCGCCGCGAATGCCGAGCGTACGCGCCCCCTCGATCTCGTTGGTCATTCCGGTCAGCGTGCCTTCAACATAAAGCGAGCCGCCCACATTAAAACTGAATCCGGTCATCGAGGCATTAAAATCATTGGAAACGGTCAGCATCCCGCCGTCGCTCAGCAGGAACCCGTTGTCATCGTCGTAAATTTCCAGGTCGGTGAGCGTAATGGCACCGCCGTTGGTCACCACCACAAAGTTCCCCTCGTTGCCGTTGGTGCTGATCGTCAGCGTACCGTCAATCGTCCAGCTGCCTCCGTCGGAAACATAAACCAGGTTGTCGTCGGCACTGTTGTCCCAGCCCACATAGGCATCGCCCGACGTCACCGTCGCGCCATTGGTGATATCCATTCGGTTTTCCGAACCGTAAACCCCCACATAGAGTTCCCCGTTCACCTCCAGGTCGCCGTCCGAAACCAGCACGGAATTACCGTCCGCCGTGCTGTCCCAGCCGGTAATGAGCGCGCCGCCGACATACATCGAGGCATCATCCTCAACCGTCAGGCTGTTGCCGGAACCGTAGCCGCCCACATAAGCATTCGTGGCCACATACCAGTGCGAATCGGAATCGGTCACCACCACGCGGTTGCTTTCGGCATCCTCTTCGTAGCCAACAAAACCATAATACGACGTCACCACGCTGCCGTCCTGGATTTCAACCAGGTTGTCGCTGCTCGCATACCCCGCATAGAGCGATCCATAAAACAGGCCGACCGATTCATCGTCAAACGTCAGCTCATTGCCGTCCGAGCTGTCATCGTATCCGACCGCCACATGACCCGCGATCAACGTGGAATCAAAAACATCCACCTCATTGTCTGAATTCGCATTCCCGATATAGATGCTGGTCGTCCCCAGATCGATATCGGAGGTGATATTGGTCGAATCATCGATGATCCACTGACCCTGGGCCGACAGCGCAGCACCCATACCCAGCAAAACCGCAAAAAAACATCTGGCGTTCATATAATCCCCTATATCCTTACTAAAATTGAAAAAACGGAAATAACCTGCCTCAATTTCCAGCCCTTGGAAACCCAAATCAGGCCACGATACGCGCGGCCGGGGCTCCCGGCGGTCCAACCTGCAGATATAAGCAGATAACATACCCCATGCTTTCTTAATTTAACATTAAGCGCATGCACCCGGCTTCCAACCCTTGGAAATGTTTGACCCCACACAGCGAAATCCCCATTATCCCGCGCCAATATGAAACAGGAACTCACCCAAGTAATCGAACACGACAATTTTCAGGGCGAATACCGCATCCTGCGCCTCGCCGCACCGGTAGTGGGCCCGCTCGTCCAGCCCGGCCAGTTTCTCCACCTGGAGGTCCCGCAGCTGGGCGAACGCATCCTGCGCCGCCCCTTCAGCATCTACCAGGCCGATGCCTCCGGCGTCGCCGTCCTCTACAAAGCCGTCGGCCGCGGAACCGAAGCCATGGCGAAAATCAAGACCGGCGACGAGGTCAACATTATCGGCCCGCTCGGCAACGGATATCCCCCGGCCGACGCCTCCAAAACACCGGTGCTCGTGGCCGGCGGCTACGGAAACGCCGCGCTTTACATCCTCGCCCAGCGTCTTGAAAAAAAGGGCATCGCCTTTTTCGGCGGCCGCTCCGCCCTCGACATCCTGCTCGTTAAAGAATTTGAAGCCCTCGGCTGGGACGTGCGCCCCACCACCGACGACGGCTCGCTCGGCATTCAGGGCCTCGTCACCGACGCCTTCGATCCGTGGGCGGCCGAACAGGATGTCCAATCCCTGGAAGTCTTCTGCTGCGGCCCCAACCCGATGCTCAAAGCCATCGGCGAACGCGCCATCGAACGCGATTTCACCGCCTGGCTCTCGCTCGACAAAAATATGGCCTGCGGCGTCGGCGCCTGCCTCACCTGCGTCATTAAACGCAAAACCGAAGACGGCTGGGAATGGGCCCGCTGCTGTAAAGACGGCCCCATCTTCGAATCCCGCGAAATCCTCTGGGAAGAATAATTACGAAAGGGTTAACCACGAAATACACGAAACACACGAAACCGATCCTCTTTATTTTTCGTGTATTTAGTGTATTTCGTGGTTGGTAAAAAACATGAGTGTAGATCTGAAAATTAAAATCGGCTCGATGGAGATGAAAAACCCGGTAACGGTGGCCTCGGGCACCTTCGGCTACGGGCCGGAATACGCCGACCTCGTCGATCTCAACCGCCTCGGCGCCATCACCGTCAAAGGCATCTGCCCCGAAGCACACGTCGGCAACCAGACGCCGCGCACCTTCGAAACCCGCGGCGGCATGCTCAATGCCATCGGCCTCCCCGGCCCCGGCGCCAAAGGCTTCATCGAAAAATATGTCCCCTTCCTCAACCAATACGACACCCCCGTGATCGTCAACATCTGGGGCAAGGTCATGGAAGACTACGGCCGCGTCGTCGACATCATGGATGACGAGGACGGCATCGATGCCTACGAAATCAACCTCTCCTGCCCCAACGTCAAAGAGGGCGGCTCCGCCTTCGGCACCGACGTGGCCACCTTTTCCAAAGTGATCGAGCTCGTCCGCGGAAAAACCGATAAACCGATTATCCCCAAGCTTGCGCCCAATGTTCCAAACATTGGAAGTTTTGCCAAAGCGGCCGAAGAAGCCGGCGCTGACGCCATCGCCATCATGAACACCATGCCGGCCATGGCCATCAACATCGACACCCTCGAGCCGGAGCTGGCCAATAAATTCGGCGGCCTCAGCGGCCCGCCGATCAAACCCATCGCCATCAAACTTGTTTTCGATGCGGCGCAGAACTGCAGCATTCCCATCATTGGAATGGGCGGCATCTTTGAACCGGAAGATGCGATCGAATTCCTGATCGCCGGCGCAACCGCCGTGGCCGTGGGCACCGCCAACTTTATCGACCCGACCACCATCGTCCGCGTCATCGACGGCATTGAACGTTATCTGGAAGAAAAGGGTCACTCTTCGGTGTACGACATCGTCGGCACAGTGAAAGTATGATCAAAGCCAAGTCCATCCTGACGATGCTGCTTGGCGTCCTCTTTACGGGCGCCATCATCGTCTACGCCTTCGCCCAGCCCTTCCAACCCGATGCGGTGCGCGAAGCCATTCCCCAAGGCGCCGGGTTTGTTTTTAAAGCCGACAGCCTCGAGGAGCTGCTCAGCAGCCCGGTCTGCGGTCAGATTGATAAAGCACTCGGCGCCGGCAACTCGCTCAAGGAAATCGCGGCTTCCAATGATTGGAAAAAATGGGCGGCCGACTCGGAAATCGTCGTGGCCGACATTCCCTTCCGCAGCCCGGGCCGGCAGAAGACCTGGGCGGCGGTCAGCTGGGTCGGCTGGCGCAGCCCCTGGCTGCGCTGGAAACTCGAAGGCGCGGCCGGCGGCCGGCTGAAGTTTGTCGGCAAGCATTCCGTCTGGCCGATCTGGGAATACGAAGATCCCGAACTGGCCAACGGCCTGCATCTGATGTTCGCGCTGACCGATAATCTGCTGATCGCCTGTCTGAGCGAAAGCCCCACAGATATCTTGATTCTCCTCGACACCTATGACAAACGTGTCCCCTTTCATTCCCAAGGAAAACTCCCATGAAAACACTGAGACTGTTCACATCCCTGACGCTCTTCGGCCTGATCGCCGGCTGCGCCTCCATCGACAGCACCGTCGGATCGGAAGAATTTCTGACCGAGCGCGAGCAGAAACAGGCCCTGGCCAAAACCAAGACCCCGCAGTATTTCGGGTTCAATGCCTATCCGGCCAAAGGCGGCATCGGCTTCCACGGGGATGCCCGCCTGCACCCGAACCATCAGGCGCATATGAAGCTTATCTCCGGCCAGCCCGTCGTTGAGATCCGCGGAAAATCCCGCCGCCAGTCCGGTCAGGCCCTGCTGGATTTCAGTGCGGCGAGCTCCTGGGCTGAATTTTCCAAAGCACAGGAATTCGAGGCCACCTTCATGGGCATGAACGGCGATGTCATTCCCTATCGCGGCGGATACACCGGCGAAGTGAAAGGCTATGCCGCGGTAATCAGCCAGCTGCGCCTCGATCAGCTCTTCATCGAAAATGCTCCGGTTTATGTCCGCATGTCGCGCGGCGCACTCGGCCCGATGGCCCGGAATATTTATGACCCGCACGTGGATATGGTGCTGGGCTACGACATCCTCCGCCTGTTTGAAACCATTCAGATCAGCATCCGCGACGGCCTGGTGATCTTTTCGAGCAGCCATCCCTATTCACCGCATGAAGACCTGCTGATGACCCGCGCACCGATCCGGCAGATTCCCGGCTACGGCCTGGCGGTCAGCGGGGCCATCTACGGACAGAGCACCCCGATCGTGCTCGACCTGGCCGGCGATTTCAGTTTCATGCGCAGCGACAAAAAGGTGGCGGAGACCAAACAGGTGAGCCTCGGCGACATTGTCTACCGGAATGTGCCGACCGAGCAGTTGCCGGTTCAGGGCATGCTGCCGCGTGTCGGCCGCCGCATGCTCGCGCCTTACCTGATTACCATCTGCCCGAAACAGGGCTTCGTCTATTTTGAGCGCTATCCCGGCGACTAACGGGTTCCGGTGAACCGGAATGATGGTTTCGAACCTCCAGCCCCTTTTTGCTGCACTCCTCCTGACGGCCGTTAACGTCCAGGCCCTGGAAGAATTCATCATGCCGCGCATGCAGCAGAACACCTATCTGTCGCATGCCCAGCCGGCGGAGCAGTTCGGCCTGCGGACGGTGCCCGGCACCGACGGACCCGTCATTGCCGGCTCGGCCGTCATCCCGCCCGACCAGAAGGTCACCGTGGCCTTTGAAAGCGGTGCGATTCCCCTGATCAGGGTCCGGAACAATGAAAGCGGCAAAGCAATGAATGCGCTGATCGATTCCGGTTCGCCGGTTTCGTGGATGGAGTTCGGCACCTCGCGCGATTTCGACGCGGTCTTCCTGGGCTCCGGCAAAGAGCGCCTTCGCTATCCGGGCCCGCTCAACACCGGCGGGGCACCGGGCTATGCCGCGGTCATTCCGCGCATGGACCTGGGCTATGTGGAAATCAGCAACACCCCGCTCTATGTCCGCATGGCGCTGCATTCGCTCGGTCCGTTTGCCCGCGGCATTGAGGCGCCGCAGGTCGATGCGGCCTTCGGCTATGATTTCCTGAAAGATTTTGAATACGCCCGCTTCGATTTCCGCAACCGCGAGGTTCTTTTTTCCTCGTCGGACATCTACGTCCCGGACGTCGACCTGCTGATGTCGGTGTGCCGCATCACCGAGGTGCCCGAAGGCGGCCTCGCTGTGCAGGGCTCTATTTCCGGCGTGCCGTCGAACATAATTTTGGATATGGCCGGCGACTACTTTTTTTCGCGCGGGGATGTGAAAGTCAACGTGACCCGCCAGGTCAGCCTCGGCGATGTGGTGTGGCGGAAAATGCCCACCCTGCTGCTGCCGACGGGTAGTAAACGCGCGCCGCGCGCCGGACGGAAAATGCTCGAAAAGTATATCGTGACTGTGTGCCCCAAACGCGGCGTGGTCTATTTTGAGCGTTTTCCGGAGTAGCGCTTCGAGCGGATCAGGTGGCGAACCGCCAGCACGGGATGGCGCGTGAGCATGCGCGGCCCCGAAAACCGCATCACCTCTTTCACCCGCTGCCGCATTTCGGGTTTATAGCAATGCACCGTGCATTTTTCGCACGTCGGCTTTTCAACCCCGAACGGACATTTCTCAATGCGCTGCCGCGCATAGTCCAGCAGCTCGGCACAGTCCGGACAGAGCCGCGGGCCGTGTTTTCTGCGGCAGAACAGCCGGACCATGACCTCGATCGTCTGGTATTCCCGATTCATATCGCCCAGTTGTAGCCGACTCCCGCCGCCGCGCCCAAGCCTAAAGCCGCTTTTTGCGATCCCTTTTCGCGGATTACAGGGATTGCTAAATTGCGCACACTGATTACTATGGGCGCTGAAAAGCAACAGTTCATGAACTTAACAGAAGGGGATGCACATGAAACGTATATTGCTTGCCGCAGCACTGGTCGCAACCGCAGCCTATGCCGATAACGCCGGCGTGGAAGAAAACCAGGGACACAAAGACTGGCCTTCACTCGATGAGTGGGCGACCGCGGAAACGCTGAAAGCAGGTACCCTGAGTGCGGAAGTGCTGCTGGGCTATGAATTCGTCGACCAGTCCGGAAACGGGCTGAAAAACGCCAATGCCCTCATCACCCGCACACGCCTGACCTACGAAGCAACCAACACCGAAGGCTTCGGCGCAAAAATCCAGGGCCAGTATGTCGGACCGGTTAACGACCACTTTGCCCCGGAAGATCCGGCCTATGACACCGTGAATGATCCGGAAGCCTTCCGCCTTCACCAGGCCTATCTCTCCTATACCGGATACGACACCCACGCCCGCATCGGGGCGCAGGAGATCATTCTCGATAATGCCCGCTTCATCGGCAATGTCGGATGGCGCTTCAACGCCCAGTCGTTCAACGGCGGCCTGGTGAAAAACGACTCCGTTGAAAACCTCACCCTGCTGTACGCCTACACGGACAGCATCAACGGAATCGACGGCGAAGTGAACTATGCCCGCCAGTATCATCTGTTCAACGCCGAATACAAACTGTGCGAACACCATAAGGCTTCGGCATTCGCCTATGTGCAGCGGAATGATGCCTCGGCGGATATCGACACCTTCGGCGCCCGGTTCTGGGGCGGGAACGACACCTTCGTTCACAATGCCATGCTGGCGGTCCAGCGCGACGCCTATTACGGCTATCTCTCGGGCCAGCTCGATTTTGAATCCACCGATATTGAACTCGGCGTGGAATACATTTCGGGCGGCGACACCGCCCGCGATCAGTTCCAGACCCTGAACGGAACGGCCCATGCGTTCAATGGCTGGGCGGATGTCTTTCTCGGCACAGGGGCCGGCATTCCCACCGGCCTCGTCGATGTATGGCTGAAAGGGTCCGTTTCCCCCACGGATAATATGGACCTGATCGGCGTCTACCACTATTTCAACACCGCCGCGAATTCGCCGGCCGGAACCTTCTCCGGAAACGTGGGCAACGAAATCGACGCCCTGCTGAAATACAAGATCTGCAAAAACTTCAGTGCGCTGACCGGTGCGGCCTTTTATATCAAAGGCGAAAGCGGAAGCCCGACCCCGAATAAAACCGTATTCTGGCTCCGCGGCACGCTGACCTTCTAGAAAATACCGCCGACCGGAACCGGAAAATCCGGATAACGACAAATATTTCCGCCACAAAAAACCCCGTTTTTACGGGGTTTTTTTGGCCCTCGAAATAAAAGTGACAAAAAATTCATTTTTTCGGTAACGATCCGTTTTCGGCCCTCGTATACATTAACGAACCCAACAACAACCTGAGAAGCACGCGGCCCTAGTGAACCCAAACCCCGCTGCAACGCTTCCAAAGAAACTACTCCGACTGCCCCGGCTAACCACCGGGGTTTTCTTTTGCCCGCAATCGGCGCACATGATACTTTTCCAACGATTTTTCCAGGGTTTGGAAAAAAATATGGCCGAGTCTGACGAAAAACCGAAAAAACGCGATACCCAGCCGCCCGGCCGGGAAATCGGTAATGCCCGCCTGTTTGCCGACGACATCATCTTTTCCAACACCGAAAAAATCCTTTTCGAGGAAGATCTGGAAAACCGGCCGTCCGCCGGACGCGAAGGGCTGATGGACGGCAATCCGCAGGACCGCTATTCGGCCAACCGCAAGCTCAACCAGGGCGGCATGAAAGCCATCTGGGAGGTCGACGACCACCGCACCGCCCGCAAAGTGGCCATGGCCCTGATTCAGGATTCAAAAATCGCCTCCGAAGACGATATCGACTCCTTTCTCTACGAAGCGCGCCTGACCGCCAATCTCCAGCATCCCAACATTATTCCGATCTACGACATTGCGCTGGACGAAAACGGCAACCCCTACTTCACCATGAAGGCCCTCAAGGGCGAAACGCTCGGCGATATCATCAAACAGCTCAAAGCGGGCAACCCGGAATATGTAAACCGCTACACCCGAACCCGCCTGCTCGGCATTTTCCTGAAGGTCTGCAATGCCATCGACTATGCCCACACCAAGGGCGTCATCCATCTCGACCTCAAGCCGTCCAACATTTCCGTCGGCGATTTCGGCGATGTGCATGTCCTCGACTGGGGCCTCTCCACGCTGATCACCCATCTCAATGAATATGACGGGGAGCCGGTTTCCTGGCAGAGCATGGATGATGTCGAACTCGAAAACGGCCAGACCCTCACCCGCTATCTCGAGGGCTCCGCCAAACGGCGCGAATGCAAAAATGTGGTCGGTGGCACCCCCGGCTACATGTCGCCGGAACAGGCGCAGGGCGTTCCCGCCGATATCGATTTCCAAACCGACGTCTACATGCTCGGCTCCCTGCTCTACGAAATCCTCACCCACCACTGCCCCGTCGAAGGCGGCACCATCAAAGAGGTCCTGCAGAAAACCGTGCGCGGCGACATTCCCGATCCGGGAAAAATCGCGCCCCACCTCAAAATCCCCGCCGCCCTCACCGCCATCGCGAAAAAGGCAATGGCCACCGACCCGGCCGAACGCTATCCCAATGTCGCCGCCCTGATCAGCGACGTCCACAAGTACCAGGACGGCTTTGCGACCACGGCCGAAAACCCGACCTTCGTCACCCACGCCCTGCTGCTGGTCAAGCGGCACAAGCTCGCCGTCAGCCTCATCGCCGCGGCGGTGGCCATCATTGCCGGGGTGACGATCCAGAGCTTTAATTCGGTCCGCGAGAGCGAACAGGTGGCCCTCCGGGCCCTCAATGAGCTGCAGGAAAAAAATGAATACATCGCCAGCACCGCCCGGCAGGTCGCCCCGGATTACCTCAACCTGATGCTCCAGCAGGAGCGCGACTTTGCCTTCGCACGCGCGGAGCAGTCGCTCGAAACCGCCCTCGCCTTCGATCCCGAGCTGGCGGCCGGATGGCTCGAACGCGGAAAAATGCTGATGGCGCAGCGCGACTTTTCCAAGGCCTGGAATATTCTTTCCGGCGAACATGGCCACGCGGTGGAAACCGACCCCACCGCCGTGCGGCTGGCTAAAAAATATATGGAGGCCGGCCCCGTCACCGATGCCGAACTCCCGCAGCTGGTGAAGGATTTCCTCGCCTACAATATTCCGGAACAGCTGCCCCGCCTATTTTTCCACCTGAACCAGGCCGCCTTTACTCCGGAGACGCGCTTCGCCGCCATTGCGGAGTCGCTGAAAATCCTGAATCCGGAAGTGCGGGAACTCAACTTTGACTGGAAACCGACCGGTTCCAATGGCTGGATCATCGATGTCGGCAATAATCCGGACCTGAGCGACATCACCCCGCTCTGCGGACTCCATGTGCTGATGCTCAACGCCATCAATACCGACAGCCCGGACCTGAGCGTGATCACCGAAAAAGGCATGGTGGAGCTCCGCCTCGGCGGCACACAGCTCAACCACCTGTTCGATCTCGATCCGCTGACCTCGCTGCAGTCGCTCGACATCAGCCGCACCAACATCCGCAACCTCAACGACATCCTCAAATATTCCCGGCTCCGCACCCTCGATATCAGCGGCATCGAAGACCTCACCATTTCCCCGCAGCTCATCTGGCTGCGCAACCTCAAAATGCTGACGGTCTCCGAAGCCTTCCGCGATGACCGCACCATCCAATCGCTCGCACGGCGCGGCGTCATTATCATTTATACCGACGAATAAAATGTCCGAAGAAAATCAATACCAGACGCGGGTCACCCTGCTGGCCAAGCTCAAGAAGACCGAGAACCACGAGGCGTGGCTCGAGTTCGAGACCATCTACCGCCCGTTTATTCTCAGCCTGATCCTGCGCATGGGCATCAATGCCGACGACGCCGAAGACATCAGCCAGGCGGTACTCACCAAGGTGTGGCAGAAAATCGAGGATTTTGAATACAACCAGAACAAAGGAAAATTCCACAACTGGCTCGCCGCCATGACCCGCAATACCGTGAAGGATTTTT
>JBFJYX010000039.1:0-13110 GCA_041622415.1 Pontiella sp. | reverse complement strand
TGGTCCGGGTGCTCGGAATAGACCTGCGGCAGCGTGACGAACGGACCGCCGTCATCCGGCCAGCTGACGATCGGCGGCAGGTCGCTGATCTTCGCCCGGCACTCAAAAACGGGCGCGCGGTGCTGCGGGATTTTTTTCGGCAGCGCATGCAGTCCGGACAAGCCGGCCCTGAGTGCTTTGCCGGGATTTTTCAGCAGGGCCGCCGGATCCGCTTTGGCGGCGGCAATCTGCGGCGTGAACCGGATCACCGGAGCGAATCCGCTTACGCAGTTTCATGGCGAAACGGCTTGCGCAACCGCAGTTTGGCAAAGAACATGACGGCATGGGTTATCGAAGCACCAGCGAATGTATCCAGGCATTGGAAAAAGAGGGGCAGCTGCTCCGGATTTCGGAGGAGGTCGACCCTCATCTTGAAATGGCAGAAATTCAGCGGCGCGTCTATGCGGCCGGCGGCCCGGCGGTTCTGTTTGAAAACGTCAAAGGCTGTAAATTTCCGTGCGTATCCAACCTGTTCGGCACCCCGGAACGTGCGCGGCTGATTTTCAAGGATACCTACAGCCGGGTGGCGGCCCTCGTCGCGGCCAAAGCCGATCCGGCGGCGCTGATGAAACATCCCGGCAAAGCCCTGCAGGCGGGGCTGTCCGGATTGAATGCTCTGCCGAAAAAGGTCGACCCGAAAAATGCGCCGGTTTTTGAATGCCGCGCGAAAATCAGCGATCTGCCGCCGATCGTCAGCTGGCCGGATGACGGCGGCCCGTTTATCACTCTGCCGCAGGTCTACTCCGAGCATCCGGACCATCCCGGCAAGCCGCTGAAAAGCAATCTCGGCATGTATCGTATTCAGCTGAGCGGCAATGAATTTGAAACCGACCAAGAGATCGGGCTGCACTATCAGATTCACCGCGGCATCGGCGTGCATCACAAACTGCACAGCGAACAGGATAAGCCATTCCGCGTGGCCATCTTTATCGGCGGCCCGCCCGCCATGACCTTTTCCGCCGTGATGCCGCTGCCCGAAGGCATGCCCGAAGTGGCCTTTGCCGGGCTGCTGGCCGGCCGGCGGTTCCGCTATGCACAATACAAAGATTGGACCGTTTCGGCCGACGCCGATTTCTGCATTATCGGAACCATGCGCGGCACAAAGCCCGAAGGGCCGTTCGGCGACCACCTCGGCTACTACAGCCTCGCCCACGATTTCCCCTGCCTGGAAGTTGAAGAGGTCTTTCACCGCCGCGATGCCGTCTGGCCGTTCACCGTGGTCGGCCGCCCGCCGCAGGAAGACACCACCTTCGGCGAAGTGATACACGATATGACCGGCGTCGCGATTCCCTCCGAACTGCCGGGCCTCAAGGCCGTGCATGCGGTCGATGCCGCCGGCGTGCATCCGCTGCTGCTGGCCATCGGCGAAGAGCGGTATACGCCCTATGTGAAAACGATCCGGCCCTCCGAGCTGCTGACGATTTCCAACGCCGTGCTCGGCAAGGGGCAGCTGTCGCTCGCCAAATATCTGTTCATCGTGAACGAAGCGGACAACCCGGAACTCGATATTCACGACATCCCGGCCTACTTCAGGCACCTGCTCGAACGCATTCGGTGGGAGCGCGACCTGCATTTCCAGACCGAGACCAGCATCGATACGCTCGACTATTCCGGCGACGCGCTGAATCACGGGTCCAAGGTGGTCTTCGCCGCCAGCGGCGACGCCTTCCGAACATTGGAAACGGAAAAACCCGACCTGGAAAACTGTGCGGTAGTGGCGCCGGGCATTCTGGCCGTCGGCTCCGCCTTTGAGCTCGAGACCTTTGAAAAACATCTGGAAAACCGCATCGCCGTGGACGATTTTCCGCTGGTGGTGCTCTGCGACGATCCGGAATTCGCGGCGCGGGATTTCAGCAACTTCCTGTGGGTCACGTTCACGCGATCCAATCCCGCCCGCGATATCGGCGGGGTCGGCGCCGAAACCCGCTTCAAGCACTGGGGCTGCACCGGACCGCTGATCATCGACGCGCGGCTCAAACCGCACCATGCGCCGCCGCTCATCGAAGATCCGGAAGTCACCGCCCGGGTAGACGCCCTTTTTTCAGAGGGCGGGCCCCTGGAAACTGTACGCTGACGGACCGCTTTGCCGACGCGCGGGTCGGTGGAATGAGATCTCGGCCGGCCGTATTGTTGCAGCCCTGAGAAAATATAGGCGGGCGGCGGATGCCCCGGCGCACGATCCCGTCCTTTTTTTACTGCGCGTACGGCCCGCAGGGCTTTTCTACCCTTCAAAGGCATTAAAGTTGCTAGTAATACACGCAATTTACACAGGCCGCATTTTTAAAAGACCGGAATATAATGAAACAGGAAGTCATTGGAAAAACCATCATCAGTCCGCTGAACCTCGGGACGTGCTTTTCATACGAGCTCTGCGGAGCGGAAATCCGCATTCGGTTTCTCGGGATCATGCCGGCGGGGAGCATCCCGTTGCAGGAGGTGCGCGAATTCCGCGTGGCCACACGATCGGAAGCCCCCGGGCTGGCCTTTAAAATGAACCACTTCCTCTATTACTGCTGGCGGCCGGCCTATCATCCGATCTACCTGCTGCGCACGCAGAACGCGCGGCATTTTTTGAAATTAAACCATGCATCCCAGCTTCGGTTGCGCAAGGCCGTAAAACGCAGCCGCGCGGGCGCGCAGGCCTGGCCGAAAGCGGCATAACTCGCGGGAACGCGGGGCGGGAACCGGTGTTCCCGATGTCCGGCTAGCCGTCTGACTTCAGCCATTCAACGGCTTCGGCGCGCGATTCAAACAGTTTTACGTTCTGCCCCTGGGCATTGCACATCGTGGCATACATTTCGTAGCCGCGGGTGCCGGGGCGCTTCAGTACCGCGCGTTTCAGGCCCGAGGTCAGCGGCGAGGCCCCGGCCATTTTGGGGAACTGCATGATGTCGATGGAGGACAGCTCCAGGTCTCCGTTTCGGGAATCGCTCAAGACCCGTTTGCAGCCGGTTTTTTCCAGCAGCGGCAGCAGGGCGGCAATGTATTCCTTCACCAGGGCCATGGTAACGGGCCCCAGGAAGGTGGCCACGATAAGGTCATCAGCAGCATCATATTCAATATTAAACGGCATAATCAGCATCCCCGCAGAACGGTACTGATTGTAACCCCGCCGGGGTGGAATAAAAGGGTTTTTTAAGAATTAAACCCGGCGGATTCAGGCGTTTTCGCCGGCGACAAAACCGGTGGTCCAGCAGAGCTGGAGCGAAAATCCGCCGGATGGCCGGCTGATGTTCAGCATGTCGCCGGTGATGAACACATTCGGGTGCAGACGCGAGGCCATGGTCCGGGTGTCGACCTCTTCAAGCGGAATGCCGCCGTCGCAGACCACGGCCCAGTCGTAGCCCATGGTGCCGGTAACCGTCAGGGGCAGTCCCTTGATCGTGCGGGCCAGCTGCTTGCGCTCCTCCTGGGTGACGACATTGACTTTCTTGTCGAGCAGCGCCTCCGGCAGGTTGGCATTGAGGGTTTTGGCCATTCCGCTCGGCACCAGCTGCCGGGTCACATTCCGTACGATCTTGTTTTTGTTGCCGTCGAAGGCCTCCAGCACCCGGCGGTCGAGCTCATGGATTTCGAGTTTCGGGTAGAGATCGATCACCGCGTGCACGGGGCCCTGCTTCAGCAGTTTTTTCACTTCGTGGGCGCTGTTAAGAATCAGCGGACCGGAAATCCCGAAATGGGTGAAGAGGATTTTACCCTGCCGAACGACCGAGCGGCCATCCACGGCGGTGAAAGTGATCCGCATGGGATCGAGCGCGGTGCCGGACAGATCCTTGACCCACTGCTCTTTCACTTTCAGCGGAACAATATTGGGCGTGGCCGCAATGACCGTGTGGCCGATTTTTTCCAGCCATTGGAAGGCCTCGCCGGTGGAGCCGGTTTCTTTATACGACGAACCCCCGGTGGCGAGGATGACGCTTTCCGACCGGATCGGACCGCCCGGCGTCCGCACGCCCGTCACTTTACCGTCTTCGACGAGCAGGCCTTTCACCGGCGTGCTGAAGCGGCACTCGACCTTAAATTCCTGCATGTATCGGCGCAGGGCTTTGGTGACGTCCGCGGCATTATCGGTTTCGGGAAACGCACGTTTGCGGTCTTCGGTAATATAGAGCGGCAGGCCGAGGCTTTCGAACAGCTCGAAGGTGTCGCGTGCGGCAAAGCGCGAAAAGGGGGAGAAGAGAAACTTGGCGTATTCGCCATAATTGGAAAGGAACTCGCGCTGATCAAATTCGCCGTTGGTAATGTTGCAGCGGCCGCCGCCGCTGAGCTCAAGTTTTTTTCCGGGGGTTGGATTTTTTTCCAGCAGCAGGACGCGGCGCCCATACTCCGCCGCATGCCCCGCGGCAATCATACCGGCCGGTCCGCCGCCCACAACAATGACATCAAAATCTTCCATGCCGGGGAACCTATACCATGCCTGCCGACACAACCATTTGAATTTAAACCGAAAGTCCGTATGATGCCCGATCAACCCAGGGGGAATCATGAGATGGACAGGTGTTTTGGCCGGCTTGCTTGCCGCGCAGTTTGCCGCGGCGGATGCGGCCCACGTGGATTTTGAGCTCGGGATCGTTTTCCCGCAGGAGCTCGCCGGGATGCCGCTGGACCAGGTGGAGAAATACACCGCCGCGGAGCTGGGCTATTCCCTGTTCTATTCCGACGGCGACTTTTCCTGCGAAGTTTCCGTGTTCGACCTGGGGCGCAGCGATATTCCGGACGGGCCGTCGAGCGACGGGCTGCAGACGATTATCCAGAGTATGGAACTGGAAATGGAAAAGCTCGATAAGCAGGGGGACATCGATAAATTCCAGAAGCGCGGCGGGCCCGTGGTGCCTAAAACCTCGCCCCTGCAGTTCAGCAATACGGTTTTCAAATTTTCGGAACCGCGCGAGATCGACGGGAAACGCAAAATGATCCCGCGGTACAACTCGATCTATCTGACCGGCAGTCACGGTAAGTTCATCAAGGTGCAGTTTAAGTTTGATGCGGCGGGCAATTCCCGGGCGCGGGGCATGGCGGATGAGCTGGTCAAACAGCTGGTGGTGGGGCTGGTGACCGAGCGTTCCGAAGATGACCTGCTGCTGGCCGCCTGCGATGCCCTGATCCACAACCCGGCCGGCTACAGCGGCCAGATGGCGGCCCAGCGGATTTATGAAAAAACCATGACGATGGATGAGCTCAGCATTTATGATGCGTTCTTCGTGTGGCCGCAGGACTACAGCAAACCGGACAATGCGGACCTGCTCACCGTCGCCTATTTTGCCGGCATGCTGAAAGTGGTGATTCCGCAGCAGCTGGCCTCCGGCGGCGAGGTCGAGGCGTTCGAGGCCATGCTGAAGGCCTACGAAAACATGCGGGCCCGCGACCAGATCCGGCCGGTTTCCAAACTCGATGAGTGGGTTAAGGCCGCGGACCGGAAGGCCTTGTATAAAAAACTGGTGGCCGAGTTCGGGTATGTGGTTCGTTAGCGAATCCTGACCATTCTCCGCGCCTAAATCCTTTCGGCAGAATCGTCTTTCCTGTAGAGTTCGCGCCTATTTTTCCAACCATTGGAAACAGGAGTTTTTAGGAATGACACGCTTTTTGACAGGTTTGGCCGTCTCTCTCATATTCTGCGGCGCAGCGGCAGCGCAATATACCAACACCCTGGACGGCGGAGTAACGCAGATCGTCGATTCGGTCTGGGACGCCGGCGGCGATGTGCGAATCGGCACAGCCACCTCCAGCAACCGCTTCGAAGTGACCACCGGCGGCAACGTGACCGCCGCGGACACCTACATCGGCGAATTCAACGCCACAAACAACACGCTGAGCATCGAGGGCACCAACGCCCAGTGGACCGGCGAGACGATTGTGGTGGGGCTGAACGGTTCCGACAACACGCTGGAGGTGCTCGACAGCGCCACGCTCGACGTGGATTCGATCACGGTCGGGGGCAATGCGGGGGCATCTTCGAATGTCGTCTATTTCAGCGGCGACTACACGACCGTCAGCATTCAATCCAACCTGGTGGTCGGTGCTGCGTCGGAAGGCAACAGCGGTGTGCTGTCCGGCGGCGCCGCAGTGACGGCGGAAAATGTGGTGGTGGGCGCTGCGTCCACCGCCGCCAGCAATACCCTGACCGTGACCGGTTCGGACACTGCGCTCAATTTGACCGGCGACCTGACGGTCGGCGATGCGGGCCGGGGAAACTCGCTGGTGGTAACGACCAGCGCCGCAGTCACCAACGACAACAGCAATGTGGGCGTGTCCTCCGACTATAACTATGCCCGCGTCACCGGCTCGGGCGAATGGGTGACGCTCAACGACTTTCAGTTGGGCGCCGCCGGCAATTCCGGCAACGTGGTGGTGGTCGACAGCGGCGGCGTGATTTCGGTCGGCGACCTGCTGCTGGAAGGCAGCAGCAATCTGTTTTATCTGGCCGACGGCGGCACCCTGGCCATTGATAACGATTTCAACGCGTCCTCCTCCGGATTGGTCTGGCAGGCCGGCGGGCACCTTAAAGTGACCGGCGAAGTGACCGACCTGCAAACGACGAACGGGGTGGCGCACCTGAGCGACGGCCGGGAGCTTACGATCGACGGCGGGACCTATGCCGAACCGTCGACCAACCTGGTGATCGGCTACGACGCCGGCGGCAGCACGCTGGTGATCACCAACGGGGCGACGGTTGAAAATGCCGACGGCTTTATCGGCTGGGGCGGCAGCTCGGGCACCAACCGCGTGGTGGTGACCGGTTCGGGTTCCGCGTGGCGCAACCGGGACAATCTTTATGTCGGCACAACGCTCGACGGCACCAACCTCCATTCCACCGCTTCGGACAATTCGCTGACGGTGACCAACGGCGGGGTGGTTTATGTGGGCGAAGCCACTGCGGCTGACGTCGGCGCCGGCACGGCGGAAGGCATCATCGTCGGTTCGACCAACGGCGCGGTGTTGATGGCCGGGAGCGGCAGCACGATTGAAACCGACGGCACGCTTTATCTCGGCGGCGACACGGACCTGACCATCATCGGTTCGGCCACCGTCCAGACCGGCGCCACCATTCAGGTGGCGGACCTGGTGATCAATAATGACGGCAGCAGCTTTAACCTGAACAACGAAGGGACTCTGATCGTCACCGGCGACTACGACGTCGACGCGGCGGGGGACCGGTTCAACTGGAACGACGGCGGTGCACTGGAAGTGCAGGGCGCGCTCACACTTGATGACGGCCTTGAGGGCGACAGCCGGACCCTTTCCGTTTCGGGCAGCAATGCCAGCTGGGTGGTCAGCGGTCCGCTGGCGGCCGGCAGCAACGGCGTGGTCTATATTGAAAACGGCGCGGCGGTCACCAACACGACGGGCGTTGTGCTTGCGGGTGCAACCAACCAGGTCGTCATTCAGGATTCCGGTTCGCAACTCATCAGTCAGGGGATTCTGACCGCGTCCGGCTCGACCAACCGCATGACGGTTCAGGACGGCGGCCTCGTGGTGGCCGATGGGCTGAACTTTTCCGGCGACAACTTTTTCTACCTCAAATCGGACGGCACCCTGTCGATTACCAACGATTTCAACTGGCTGGCCACCAGTAACCTGAGCTGGCAGTCGGGCGGTATCCTGCAGGTGCAGGGCGCGCTGACCGGCATGGAAACCGCCACCAACACCGTCAACGGAACCTCCAATATCGTCGCCACGGTGATCGCCGGCGGGCGCGACCTGACCCTCAACGCCGGCAGCCTGACGGTGGCCGGCGATGACCTGATCGTCGGCTACGAAGACTCCAATTCGGATGTTCGCTTTACCAACGGCACGGCGGTGGTCAACCGCGACGGTTACATCGGCTGGGGCTCCTCTTCCGCCAACAACAGTGTGTTGGTGTCCGGTTCCGGCTCGGTCTGGCACAATACCGGCGGCGACCTTTATATCGGGGCCTACTGGGAAGACGGCACCAACCTGGCCGCGACCGGCAGCGGCAACAGCCTGACGGTGTCCGACGGCGGCCGCGTATTTGTCGGCGAAGCCACCAACAATGTGGACGGCCTGCTGGTGGCCTCCACCAACGGCGCGACCTTTACGGTCTGGAAAGGGCAGGGCTTTATTGACGATACGCTGACGATCGGCCTGAGCTCGAATGTCTACGGCACGGTGACGATTACCAACGGCGGCGACCTGAGTGTCGGCGATCTGGTGATTAACGAGGACAGCCTGCTCGAACTGGAAACCGGCGGCACGTTCCGTATTGCCACCAACTTTAACCAGCACTACTGGGAGCAGAACGGCTTTGCCTGGACGTCGTCCAACTCGACACTGCAGGTGGGCGGCGAGCTGACCCGCACCAACTATTACCTCGATAACGGGCAGGACCTGATTCTCGACGGATCCAACGCGGTCTGGACTGTTGCGGGGCAGGACCTGGAGATCGGCCGGGACGGGGCCAGTGTCCTGACGCTGTCCGACGGCGCAAGCCTGACCAATGTTAATACCTATGTCGGGGCGGCGGCCAACACCAACAACGGCTCGCACGGGATCTACCTGCTTGACGGCGCGTCCTGGAAATCGACCGGCAACCTCTGGATCGGCAGCACGTCCTCGAATAACTTTGTCGAGATCTACAGCCAGAGCCAGGCGGAAATCGACGGCTCGGTTTACGTCGGCGGCGAGTCCTCCGGCAACTATCTGCTGGTCTCCGGTTCCAATTCGCTGATGACCATCGGCGGCGACCTGGAGATCGGGAACGGCTCCACCAACAGCACGTCCAATGCGCTTGAGCTCAGCAACCTGGCCCGCCTGCATGTGACCGGTGATGTAGTGATCAATGCCGGCAACGGGATTCTGATGTCCGGCAGCACCACCAACCGCGTCGGCGGCGATTATACGGTGCGCAGCAATGCGACGGTGACCGGCACAGGCACCGTCGAATTCGATGACGCATTTGCCTCGCTGATCTTCGAAGACGGCAACAGCTTTATGCAGGACGACGACCTCGCGGTTTCGGACGGCATCATTTTCGAGGGCGGCGGAAACAATATGCTGGAAGTGACCGGCGGCACCTTCTTTGTGGACGGCTCCAACTCCAATCAGTACCGCAACTTCCAGACCCTGGAACTGACCGATGCGTCGATTATGGGCTACGGTACCAACGATGCGTTCAGTGCGGTGAACATCAGCGGCGGCACCATCCGCCCCGCGACGTACCTCAGCACCAATTCCGTCAGTGCCGGCACGCTGGTGATTGACGGCGCCACCTCGCTTTCGGATGTAACCTATGAAGCCCAGCTGCTGGGCGTAGACGGCACCGACCTGCTGCACTTCACCGACGATGTAGACATCGGCGACATGCTGATTGCGGTCTACGTGGCCAACGCGACCAACGCCACAAACGTGGTGATGACCACCGACGGCACGATGAGCAACACCTTTAAATCGAACACCGTCGTTAACGGTATGCTGCTCTGGGATGCGGACGTGGTGAAGGTGGGCGACGAGATTCAGGTGGTGCTGACCAACAACACCGAAAAGTTCAGCTCTTCGCTCGATTATGCCGGAACGGAATCGGTCCGGTCCGGATTCAGCGGCATGAAAAATTCGGTGTTCACCCGCACGAAGCAGCTGCGCCGCAACCTGGTTTCCACGGCGCACTCGATGCCGCACGAAGCATTTCTGATGACGAACACCAACTCGCCGAGCGGTCCGCAGGGCCCCGGCGCGGACAACACCATCTTTGATATGCACATCTGGGCGCAGTATTTCAGCGGCCAGGGCGATTACGATGCCCACGGCAATTCCTACGGCTACACGCTGAATAACAGCGGCACGACCCTCGGGGCCGATAAGCTGATCGGCGAAGCGCTGGCCGTCGGCTTCAATTACACCTATGCCCGCGGCGACGCCCGCACCAGCAACGACGATTATCTCGACACCGAAACCTACTGGCTCGGCGCCTATGCCGAATGGGTCAACCGGGACGGCCTCTTCCTCGACGGCCTGCTGGCCTACGGCCGCTCCAACTATGAATCCGTGCGGGTGGAGAAGGACGATGACCTCGATTACGAGGGCGTGGCGGACTACCGCGGCGACACCTTCGGGGCCTACCTGGATGTCGGCCAGTACATGTACTACAAAAACTTTTCGCTGGCGCCGTATGCCGGTCTGCACATGCTCTTCATCACCACCGAGGACCATGTGGAAACCAACGAGAGCAATGACAGCGGCAGCCGCATCACCGTCCACGGCATCAACCGCAGTATTGTGGAATCGGCGCTGGGCCTGAAAGCCCGCCATCGTTTCGATACAAACCTGGGCCGCTTCCAGACCACCGCCTTTGCGGAATGGACCCACGACTTTGTGCAGGATGAAATCGCCTCAACGCTGGAGCCCGATTCGGTGGCCGGGCTGCGCTCGGCGCCGGTCACGATGTCGGCCATCAAGCCGGAAGACGACATGTTCACCATCGGGCTCGGCCTGAGCTGGAGAAATACGGAATACATGGAAATCGGCGTAGGCTACAACGGTCGCTACAGCGATGACTATGAAGAGCACACCGGTTCGCTGATGCTCGATATTATGTTCTAATCCGCCGCGCCGCAGCGAACGTTCAATACCCGGAGGTTTTGCAGATGTTGTCATTCGGATGTTTGTGTGTACTGCTCGGACTCGGTTACTGGATTCGCCGGAAACTGGTCCTGCTGCAGAAACTCTATCTGCCCGCCAGCGTCATTGCCGGCCTCGTGGGGCTGGCCGTTCTGCAGAGCGGCCGCATTCCGGCGGCTGTGACGCAGGGCTGGGGCCAGCTGCCCGGCCAGCTCATTAACATTGTATTTGCCTGTCTCTTTCTCGGCACGGCGCTGCCGCCGGTTTCCAGGGTCTGGAAAAGTTCCAGCCGCCAGCTCGCCTACGGCCAGATCGTCGCCTGGGGCCAGTATGCCGTGGGCTGCTTCCTCGTGCTGCTCCTGATGAAACCGCTCTGGGGCCTGCCCGATATTTTTGCCGGCATCATGCCGGTCGGTTTCGAGGGCGGTCACGGCACCGCCGGCGGCATGGGCCCGACCTTCGACGAACTCGGCTTCCCGGAAATGAAGGACTATGCCCTCGCCGCCGCCACCGGCGGAATCCTCGGTGCCATCATCGTCGGCATGGGGCTGGTCAACTGGGCGGTGCGCAAAGGGTATGTCGAAAAGAAAAGCCGTCCGGGGGTGCATGCGGACGACTACAGCGGCCTCATTCCGCACGAGCACCGGCCGCCCGCCGGCAAGGTGACCGTCTCGTCCGACGTCATCGGATCGCTCTCGCTCCACCTCGTATTTGTCGGCGCGGCGATTCTGCTCGGCTGGCTGATGAAAGAGGGGCTGATTCTCGCCACGCGCGGCCTGCCGGATACCGGCCGGGAAATTTTCAGGAGCTTTCCGCTCTTTCCGCTCTGCATGCTCGGCGGGGTGGTGGTTCAGCTGCTGGCCGATAAACTCGATCCGCATGAACATATGGACGAGGGCGTAATGCTGCGGATCCAGAATGCGGCGCTCGATTTCCTGGTGGTCGCCGCCATCGCCACGATCCGGATCGATGTGGTGGCCCAGCAGTGGCTGCCGATTATCCTGCTGATCCTGGCCGGCATTCTGTGGAATGTGCTCATGCTCACTGTTTTTGCGCGCCGCGCATTCAAAGACGCCTGGTTCGAGCGCGGCATTGCCGAAATGGGCCAGTCCATGGGCGTAACCGCCACCGGCCTGCTGCTGCTGCGCGTCGTCGACCCGGACTATGAAACCGAAGCCGCCGAAGCCTTTGCCGCCAAGCAGCTCCTGCACGAACCGTTTATGGGCGGCGGCCTCTGGACCGGCGCGGCCATTCCGCTGCTCGCCCTTTGGGGCGGCTGGCCGATTTTCGGGATCGCGGTTGCGGCGATTGCGGGGTGGACCGCCGTTTTGTTTGTGCTCAACCGCAAAACGGCAAATTGACTGCATTTCCCTGAAATGCACGGATTTTGCCCTGAACTGGCCTATTGACACCTCCGTGGTTTCGCGTATTTTTCCAAGCTCTGGAAACGAAAAAGCCCGCCTCCTGCGGGAAAAGGATTTATGACTATGGCTAAAGACAAAAACACAAAAAATAAAAACGCTGAAGAAGAACGGAAGGCGGCGGAAGCCGCTGCGGAAGCTGCCGAAAAGCTGGAGGAACTTCCCGACACGGAGGTGATCGAAGAGGAAGAGACCGCGGCTGCGGTTGAAACCGAAGAGGAGGATGAATCCCTCCGCGACCAGTTTGTGCGTCTGCAGGCCGACTTTGCCAACTTCCGCAACCGCACCCAGCGCGAGCGTATCGAGCTCTATCAGCGGGCCAACGAAGACCTGCTGCTCGAAGTCCTGCCCGTGCTCGACCACTACGAAATGGGCCTCCAGACCGCAGAACAGCACCATGCGGACAAAGCCGTCGTCGACGGCTTTAAAATGGTCTACGACCAGTTCCAGAATGTGCTTAAAAAATTCAACCTCGAACCGATCGAGGCCGTCGGCCAGCCCTTTGATCCCCATAAACACGAAGCGCTGACGCATATGCCGTCCGATAAATTTCCGGCCGAAGTCTGCTCCAACCAGGTGCGCCGCGGCTATATGTTCGGCGACAAACTCCTGCGCGCCGCGCAGGTGGTGGTTTCCTCCGGTCCGGCGGACAACGCGGCAGAGGGTGGGGAATAACCATGTCGGATAAACGCGACTATTACGAAGTACTCGGAGTTTCGAAGACCGCATCGGCGGATGAAATCAAAAAGGCCTACCGCAAGGTGGCCATGAAATTTCATCCCGACCGCAATCCGGGCGATGCCGCGGCGGAGGAAAGCTTCAAGGAAGCGTCGGAAGCCTATGAAGTGCTGTCCGATGCCGATAAAAAAGCGCGCTACGACCAGTTCGGCCACCAGGCCTTTGCGCCGGGCGGCGGCGGTTTCGGCGGCGGCTTCGGCGGCGGCTTCCACGATGCCTCGGATATTTTCGAGCAGGTCTTCGGCGGCGGCTTCAACATCAACGATCTGTTCGGCGGAGGCGGCGGACGCCGCCGTTCGAGCGGGCCGGCGCGCGGCTCCGACCTGCGCTATGACCTCGA
>JBFJYX010000038.1:0-13129 GCA_041622415.1 Pontiella sp. | reverse complement strand
GGGGTGTCGTAGGTGATCGTCACGTTCATGACCCGCTTGATGTAGGGGCGCTTGCCGATATTCTGGATCATCTGGTTGGCGAGCTCGCCGTTGGGCATGGTGACCAAATGGCCGTCGAGCGTACGCAGGCGCGTGGAGCGGAACCCGACCTCCTCAATCGTGCCGTCGTGCCCGCCGACCTTGACGCGCTCCCCCAGCTCAAACGGTTTATCCGCAAAGATCACGAGCGAGCCGAAAAAGTTTTTGATGGTTTCCTGCGCCGCCAGGGCCACGGCCAGACCGCCGACTCCGAGACCGGCAATGATCGAGGTGATCGGTTTATCGCTCAGGATCTGCGCAATCTGCACCAGCGCCAGGACCACGATCACCACCCGCAGGCTCTTGCGAACCATGGGGGCCATCATATCGTCCATGGTCGTCTTCGTCTTTTTCGTGACGTGCGTGATGGCGTGGTCGATGACGTCCACCATCGAATAGACAAAGAAGGTGATGGCGATCGTAAAGAGCACACTGAAGCAATCCGACACGATGCTCTCAACGCCCTCACTGAAGTGCAGCGCCTCGAGTCCATAGCGAAGCCCGATGCTCAGGAAGAGAAAAGGAATCGGGCGGGAAAAGGATTTAAAGGCCACCTGCACCCAGGGGCGCGCCTCAAAACGCCTGGCCTTGCCCATGCGGCTCAGCACCAGTTGAAGCAGTTTGCCGAGCAGCATGGCCCCGACAATCCATCCCATCAAATAGAGAATCTGACCCCAGGTTACTTCAGCGAAAGCAATTTCTTCCATCATGAACATCATCTCCGTTGGTTATGACGGTGAAGATAGAAGCCTGAAAAATAATGCCAAGTTCCAACGTGCGGAAAAATCAGAGATGGTTCTCCACCGTCGGCGGTGCGGCGCTGCCGGAGGCCTGCAGCTCCAGGGCTTCGGGAAACTGCTGATAGTGCTCGCGCACCGCCCGGCAGAGCTTGAGTTTGACTTCATCATCCACCACACAGACGCCCGTGTTCGGCAGGGCGCGAATCAGCCGGTCCAGCAGCCGGTCCTGGGGCAGCGGCATGCGCGACACCCACGACTGCAGCAGGTTTTTATCCACCCGCGGCGGCAGCGAACCGAGAATACCCACATCGTTCTGGTCATGGACCATCAGCCCGGTGGTGGTGCCGCGGTCGAGGGTCAGCACCTGGAAAAAGTAGAGCGTGTGATACGCCAGCTGCGCCGCGAGATCGGCGTCCGACGGCGGGGCCGCGTCGCCGGCACCGGCGGCCAGAATATCGAGATAGGTATCAATGGCCGCCTCGCCCACGGCCCGGGCCAGCTTGCGGTCGACTTCAAAATGACCCGAGCTGTAGCTCTCAAGATAAAAATGGGTGACGCCCCGATGGCGCTGCAGCACCGGAATATAAAAATAACAGTCCCCCTGCGCCGCCGCTTCCGCAAACTGCTGCGGCGCGGCCGCTTTCAGCGCGTCGGCAAACCGGTCTTTATCCGCCGCGTTCGGCAGTGCCGGATTCAGGTCGGCCATCATCCGCCAATAGCCCTGCCCCGTTTTCAATTCGGTCCAGCTGAGGTGAATGTGAACCGAAGGCCGGTGCGGATCGACCGGATGCACGATGGTGGAAAGGGCCGATGCGGAGCCGAGCCGGCGCTGCGCATCATCGTCGTAATGCACCTGCGAAACATTCACTGAAGCGCGCCCGAACACCGGGTTGTCCTGAATTCCGAAGCGCCGGCCGCCGCCGTGGAGTCCTTCATCGCGGAACCATTCCGAAGACGTGAAAGCGGTGCCGCAGAGCTTTTCCAGCCCCTGGACAAACCGGGTTTGCAATGCTTCGACCAGCGCCAGCGCCTGGGTGGCCTGCGGGGATGTTGCGGGAATACGTTTCATCTTATTTCGTCAGTTCAACCACATACCGGAAACCGACATCGCTCGGCACCACCGGCGTGTCGGATGAGTTGCTGCATGGCAGGAAATTTTCCGGAGTCGCTGCGCTGCCGCCTTTTAATTGATAGAGTTCAGTGCTTTCGGGCAGCAGTGTGGAGGTCATCTCGCGGACATTGCCGGCCATATCGTAGGCGTTGTAGACCGAGACATCGCGTTTGAACTGCCCCGGCGGTGCCCAGTATGGATACTTTTCCTTACCCGCCAGATTATATTTTGTCAGCGTCAGGTTTTCCGCCGCATCAAATCCATTGCCCCAGACGTAGGTGCGGCCGTCCACGCCGCGCGCCGCTTTTTCCCATTCCTGAACCGTCGGCAGCCGAACCGTCCGCCCCAGCTGTTCGCTCTTCCACCGGCAGAAAGCCTCGGCGGCTTCGTGCGTGATTCCAACCACTGGAAAATCTTCATGCAGCCGCTCATCGGACAATGTGCCGTCCGCATTCCAGGCATCCTCATACTGACGTTCGCTGCGGTGATAGCGAATGCGGCTCATGTAGTGCTTCCGGTCCTGTTCCGATTCCAGCGACGTCCAGAATTCCAGATATTCGCCGATGGTCACTTCGGTCCGGGAGATGAAAAACGCATCGACATAGAGCTCATGCTGCCGGTAAAAGCGCGACAGCGGGCCGCCGAAGATAAAGGTTCCGGCCGGAACATAGGCCAGGTTCGAGGGAATCTCGTCCGGAATGACCGGCGTCAGCTCCAGGTCCTCGCCGTGGTGAATGTGAATGGGATACGGCAGGAACTGCCCGTTGGTCATGGTGATCCATACCAGATAGGACCCCTTCCGGATCGTCTCCATTTCCAGCGGGAAGGATTTGCCCCGCCGGATCGGATCGCCCTGCACCAGCCGGGATCCGTCCTCCACGTAGGGCCAGATCACCACTTCATCCAGGTTCTCCGCCGCGTTGATCTTCAGGCTGCCGTGGCCCTCAATCCGGCGGTGCACCTCGTTGGTGTAGGCACGCGCCTCATGCGACAGGGGACTCGACATGTCCGCATGGCGGACAAGCGCCGTATCCAGCCACTGCCGGGCCGTGGCATAATCTTCCCGGTAGAGGGAAAACTCAATCTGTTCCCAGATCACATCCGTGTACAGTTCGATCGGGCCCTTTCGTTTCCGGAAGGGCTCGGGAATCCGTTCAAAATATCCGATCGCCAGATTAAAGTGCCGGTTGATGTCAGCCACCATCAACTCGAGCTCATCCCCCTGGCGCAGCTCTTCCGGCGACTTTTTTTTCTGCATTTCCGCATCCCGCAGCGCCTGCAGCGAGGCCATGCGGCCCTTGGCCTGTTCGACCAGCTCGATCCCGCGGTCGCGATGATACCGGCCGTCCCGCAGGTCGCCGTGGTATTCCCCGTAGAGGATCGAGAACTGAATCATCCACATCAGCCCGAGCGCAACGGCCACCGCGGCCGTGACGCTCGCCTTGACCGGATTGCGGCGGCAGAAGTTGCGGAAGCGGATAAAACGCGGGGCCTTGTAGGCACTGACGTCTTTGTGCGCGAGATAGTTCCGGATGTCCTCGGCCAGCTTCTCCACCGAGCGGTAGCGGTTCACCTGGAACCGCGCCATGGCTTTCATGCAGATGGCATCCAGCTCGCGGGGAATCCGCAGGTCCGGGCGGCGTTCGCGCGGACGCGTAAATTTGCCGGCCTTCACCCGCTCCAGCAGTTTACGCAGCTGCGTTTTTTCGAACGGCGAATGATGCGTCAGGATGTGGTAGAGAATGGCACCCAGGCTGTAGATATCGCTCTGGAAATCGACATCCTCCACATTGCCTTCCGCCTGCTCCGGCGACATATAGTTCGGCGTGCCGGAAATCGCTCCGTCCAGCGTGCTGGTGCCTTCATCGAACTCCTCGAGCCGCAGCTGCACCCCGCTGTCCGAACCGTCATCGGATTTGAGCAGTTTCACCAGCCCCCAGTCGAGAATCAGCACCTCGCCGTATTCACCGATCATGATATTCGCCGGTTTTAAATCGCGATGGATCACGCCTTTACTGTGTGCAAACGCCACGCCGTTGCAAACCGAGAGAAAGATTTCGAGCAGCCGGGCCAGCGGATAGCGTTTCAGATAAAGCGATGTGCTGGCTTCCAGCCGCGCAAGAATCTCTTTGAGGTTCTCCCCCTCGATCTTCTTCATCGTGAAATAGACGCCGAGCTCATCGTTCACGCCCAGCTCATGAACCGGCATAATATTCGGATGTTCGAGCTGCGCGGTCCCGCGCGCCTCTTTCAGGAAACGGTCAACAATTTCCTCTTCGTCACGGTACTGGTTTTTAAGCGATTTAATGGCCACGTCGCGGCCGAGCAGCGTATCCTGCGCACGGTGGACTTCCCCGAAGGAGCCCTTGCCGAGCGGCGTGATGGAGGTGTAATGCGCGTCCAGCTTTTCCATTTTAACCGCCAGGATGCGCTTCACATTGCTGAGTTCCAGAGTGGACGATTCCCCCCGGGTATCGCTCGCCGTTTCCTCCGGTTTCAGATTTTGATCATCAGGATGATCCATTTAAACCTCCATGATCCCGAACCATATTCAAATCGGCCGGGCTTAGACAGTCTTATCCAATAAAAAACCCGGTTTCCAATGATTGGAAAACCGGGTTTGGTCCTGACCGGAAAACGGATTATCCGGCAATCCAGGAACGGATTCCCTCCGGCAGCGGAAGGATCGATTTAATCGTGCACTCACCCGCCGGAATTTCCACCGTATCGCCGGCCGCGTGGCCGGACAGTGCTTTCGCGAGGCGGGTTTGGCTGGAGATAATATTCAGCGCTTCATCCTGATCCCACATTCCGAGAATATAGTAGGTTTCCACCGCGCCGGTTTCGGCATAGCTCAGCTCAACCCCGACACCGGCACCGACCACGTTCGTCGGCGCATCCGCAAAATCGGTCGGCTTGACGTTTTCCAGGTCTTCCGCCAGCTGCGCGCCCTGCGCCATCAGCAGGCCCTGACGCTCTTTCGCGTATTTAAACTCTGCGTTTTCACGAAGGTCGCCATAGCTGCGCGCCACTTCGATTTCCTTGGAGTTCTCCGGAATTTCCACCGTCATGATCCGCTCGAGCTGCTTCTGGCGCTCGTGGTACGAACGGTTCGATGTCATCGGCACATCGCGCTTCGTGGCCGCCTGTCCGCCGGTCGGCAGGATAATGTCCTGCAGCTCGGGATATTTGCGCAGCATTTTTGCTTCGACCGATTTGCGGTCCAGCTGGTCCCAGCCGTGTCCTTCATGCGTGCGGCGCATAAAGTCGCGGCGCTGCTGTTCGGTCATGTCATCCATCACATCGTGCAGCCACTCTTCCGTCTGGAAGCGTTCCCGCAGCTGGTTCTGCGCGCGCAGCATGGCACCGGCGCCGTTGACTTCCAGAACTTCCTGAATGCGGAAGGCCAGGTCGCCTTTGGAAATCAGGTCCCACTCTTCCACCTTATCGGTGGAACGCTGGCACCACAGCAGCATCGGGGCACTGGCTGTACGCCGGGCCACCGCGCTGGACATCAGTTCGCGGACGTCATCTTCCGCGTCATTGGCAATCAGCGCCGCCATGATTTCGTTCAATACCGGATGGCTCACCACCGGAATCACTGTACTCAGGGTGCCGATCACCGCTTCTTTGTCGTTCTCAATCAGAATGCCCAGCAGCGCCTGCAGCTGGCGCGACGGCAGGCGGTCGAGGGTCGAAATCAGGTCGCCGGCGATCAGGTCATGAATCAGTTTATCCGTATCCAGGCCGGTCGGTTCGATGCTGAACTGGCGGGCAAAAATAAAGCCCTGCGCTTTCCATTCCGGGCGGGCCGAAGGCGCCCCCTTGATGATGAACGACAGGCGGTTCGCCAGCGTTTCCTGTGCATACTCCGAGGAAATATCGAGCTTCTTCTCGATGATCTCGTTAAAGCGTTCAAACAGGCTTTCAATATCGCGTTCATTGGCAATCAGCTCAAACCATTCGTCGTCGTAGGACAGGCCGTTTTTGTGGAACACAATGTTATCCGAACGCTTCTTGGGAATCTCAACGGAGGCATCCTCCTTGAGCGCTTTACGCGCGCCTTCCCAGAATTTTTTCCAGCCGGCTTCCGGCAGGATCGACGGAACCATTTTTTCCATCAGGCGGGTCACCGACATACTGCCGTAACTGCGCAGGGCGGCCTTCACCACTTCGGCCGGCTCCTCTTTGATCATGCGATCCAGCTCTTCCGGATTGTTGTGTTTGATCGCCAGGATGTGGTCGTCGCTGATCAGCTCGAGCGCTTCGGCCGCATAGCTGAACGCCATCTCGTGATCACCCTTCATGGAAAAATCGATTTCGAGCTCACCGTAGAAATGGTCGATGTCTTCGATTACGCCGAAGCCCCACGTTTCGTTGTAGCAGAGCAGCCCGGTTTCCAGCGAACGCAGGAACTTCATGCGCTCCAGTGCCGTGAGCGGCGGATACGAGCCGTCAAAACCGGCCGGTTCAATCATGCGCACGACATTGCGGTCTTTGGAAAACAGCTTTTTGATCGTCTCCGGAACATCCTCGATCCGGCCCTGGGCAGCCAGCCACGCCATGACAACCAGCGCGCCATCGGCCTTTTCCTCTTCGGAAAGTTTCTCAAAGAGCTGCCGTGCCCCGCTCGTTGCCTCAACACCCCGGCCGGCTTTTACCAGCCCGTTCAGTGCAGTAAACAGTTCATCCTGGTCAATATCACCGTCGGCGAGACCGACAATCCACTCTTCGTTGATCGATTCCAAATCCATTACGCATGCCTCCTGAAAAATTAGCGATGAAACCTACCGGTTTTTCCAGGCGCTGGAAACCGTTTTCGGCGTTTTTCCCATTCCGGGCAGTCCGCGGATGCGGTTTATTTCCGCACCAGAATCACCCAGTCTTCGGCCGGGTCGGCCGGCGGTGTGCCGAGATCAACGGATCCGCCGCCTGCAACCTGCTTCACCGAACCGGGCTGCAGCGCCCCGCCGGTGCGCGGATTTAACCACTGAACCGTGAAATCGCCCGAGACTCCGGACAGATCCAGCGCCGCGCCCGCGGTTTTGCGGGTATAGATCAGGTAGACCTCGCCGGGCTTCGCGAGGCAGTAGCGAACGTGGGTATGGTCCGGATTGCCCACCCGCTCATCGGCGGGGGTCATGGCCCAGAACGGAACGCCCGAGGTCCTGAAAAAGTCCAGTGCAATGGCGCTGTAGGTCCAGGTTTTATCCCGGCTCCGCCAGTTTTCCGCCTTCAGGTCGTTTTCCGGCAGCTGGTAGCCGAAATAATATTCCACCCCCGCGCCCCCGGCCATCAGGTTGCCCCACAGCACGTCCGAGCGGATGTCATCGATCGTCGGCAGCTTCACCTTTTTCCCGGCTTTGGAAATTTTTTCGGTCGCCTCCGCCATGCCCGGCCAGTCCGGATCCGGAGGCGTGCCGGTGCCGGCATTGCCCGCTTCGTCAAACGCCGTCACCCACGGATGCCCCGCGGCTTCGGAGCGCGTCACCCACTTCAGCGTATCGACATGGGTTTTCGCCACGTCGCTGTTCTGGATCGATACGCCGGAGAGCATGTCTTTGCGTCCGACAAACCAGCTGTAGACCTTGTCCTGCTGGTCCGGATAGGTGTGCAGCACGATATTATGGCCATACGGATCCGTTGCGCGGATATAATTGATCATCGCCTCGAGCTCTTCCATCGTCTGGGTATTCTCTTCCCCGAGGTTCCAGTTCAGCGCCAGGTTATGGCCGAACCGCGCGATCATTTCCCGCAGATAAATCCGGCGCTCGACCCCGAATTTTCCGTCATCGAGCGCATTCAGTTTGCCCTGCTCGTTTTTACCGCGCAGATCATCGTTTTCGGTTTCCTGCAGTTTGAAGTGCAGGTACATGCCGTTGGCCGTCGCGTGATCAAACACGATGCCCCACTGATCCAGCCGGGAGCAGTCAAAGTGCAGTTTGTCGTCGCGGCTCACATGCGGCCAGACGTTATCGCCGTCCCCGCCGGCGTTATAGGTCAGGAAGGAAAAGGCATTCACCCCCTTGCCGGCCAGGTAGTTCACGGCCCCGATCAACCCCTTGCCCTTACCGCCCCGCCAGGTCGGATCGCCCGGTTTCCAATCCCCGGAATGCGCTTCGAATGTTTTCAGCGGGCCCTTTTTCGGATTGTGCGCAACGGTGTCGTCGAAGTCCGCAAAGGCCAGCAGAGTTTCCGGTGCATCAGCTCCGGCCTTCAGGAAATATTCACCCGAACCGGCAAACCGCAGGTAGCGGGTATCCGTGGTCTGCAGCCGCCCTTTACCGCGGAAATCGCGCCCGCCCTTATCGCTCGGCACTATGGTGAAGGCCCCCGTTTTTCCATCGCAGGGCACGCCCTTGAAATCAATCGTGTAGGTCCACCGGCCGGTTTTGTCGGGCGACAGATGCGCACGCCATTTTGTGCCGGCCCGGGCCGATGACTCCCCGGCATATCCTTCGGCGGCAAAATAGCCGGGCACTTTATATTTCGGGGCACCCGATTCGTGCTCAAACACCACGTTGAATTCGCGGTCCACAAACGGGTTCGGATCCTGATCCAGCTCGTGCGCATACGGGCCGTCGAGTGTGAGCGTCACCTTGTGCCACTGCTTCAGCTCGCCCGAAAGTTCCACATGGCCGCGGCCGTCCGGAAAACGCTCTCCGTAAACTGCCGCGTTCATTTCCCCGGCCGCCGCGCTCAGCGGTTTTCCGCCGAGCAGCAGTGCCGCAATCACAACCCAAAACGTCTTCATGCTTCCTCCATCCTGCAGGTTCCCGGTTTCCGCACAACAACGGAAACCCGGACACGATACACAGGACGTTCAGGAAGTTAAAGCGTCAGGCCTCAGGAATTACGGATCTCGGCGGAGATGCGCATCGAGCAATACTGCTCCCCGCACATCGAGCAGTAGTGCTGGTCGGTTTTACCGCGCTCTTCTTCGGGCAGCGATTCAAGCCGGTACTGCTTCGCCTTGAGCGGATCAAACGTCAGGTTGAACTGGTCCACCCAGCGGAATTCACCGCGCGCTTTGCGCATGGCCTCGTCCCAGTCCATGGCCCCGGGAACGCCCTTGGCGAGGTCGGCGGCATGGGCGGCGATTTTATGCACAATCACGCCCTCTTTCACATCGGCGCGATTCGGCAGGCCGAGGTGTTCCTTCGGCGTCACATAGCAGAGCATTGAGGTGCCGTACCAGGCGATGACTGCGCCGCCGATGGCGGAATTGATGTGGTCGTAGCCGGCGGCGATATCGGTCACCAGCGGGCCGAGCGTATAAAACGGCGCTTCGTAACAGTCTTCAAGCTGCTTATCCATATTGACTTTGATCTTATCGAGCGGCACATGGCCCGGCCCTTCAATCATCACCTGGCAGCCGTATTCCCACGCAATCTTCGTCAGCTCGCCCAGCGTCTTCAGTTCGGAAAGCTGCGCCTCGTCGTTGGCATCGGCAATGCAGCCCGGGCGCATACCGTCGCCCAGCGAGAAGGTGATATCGTAGGCCTTCATGATTTCGCAGATTTCGCGGAAGTGGGTGTAGAGAAAGTTTTCCTGGTCGTTGTCGACCATCCACTTCGCCATAATCGATCCGCCGCGGCTGACGATGCCGAGCTTGCGCACCTTGGCGGCCGGAATATCTTTTTTCAGAACACCGGCGTGAATGGTGAAATAGTCGATCCCCTGCTCCGCCTGCTCAATGAGCGTATCGCGGTAGAGCTCCCAGCAGAGGCCGTCGGCATTGTCGTCGATTTTCTTCAGCGCCTGGTAAAGCGGCACGGTGCCGATCGGCGTCGGCGAGTTGCGGACAATCCACTCGCGCGTGTCGTGAATATCCGTGCCGGTGGAAAGGTCCATCACTGTGTCCGCGCCCCAGAGCGTCGCCCAGCGCATCTTTTCAACCTCTTCCTCAATGGAGGAGCCGAGCGCGGAGTTGCCGATGTTGGCGTTGATCTTGGTTTTAAATTTGCGGCCGATAATCATCGGTTCGGCTTCGGGATGATTGATATTGAGCGGAATGACCGCGCGGCCGGCGGCGACTTCGTCGCGCACAAATTCCGGCTCGACCCGTTCGCGGATCGCCACAAACTCCATCTCCGGGGTAATGTCGCCGTTGCGGGCATAGGTCAGCTGGGTCACCGACGCGCCGTCTTTGGCGCGCAGCGGCTGGCGTTCCAGACCCTGGAACGCTTTATCGGGATTACTGAGGATTGCCACGCCGGAGGCATACGGTTCAACGTCGGCGCGCTCCTCGATCCAGGCCTGGCGAATGGCCGGCAGGCCCTGCTTCAGGTCGGGTTCGTAGGAAGCGTCGGTGTACGGGCCGCTGACGTCATAGACGTTCAGGTCTTCGTTATCGCCGTGCAGTTTGATTTTGCGGAACGGCACCCGGATATCCGCACGCGAACCTTCGACATATGTTTTTTCAGA
Source organism: Pontiella sp. (assembly GCA_041622415.1). GTDB lineage: Bacteria > Verrucomicrobiota > Kiritimatiellia > Kiritimatiellales > Pontiellaceae > Pontiella. The sequence goes on along the minus strand of JBFJYX010000038.1, from coordinate 2,773 downwards.
CCTTGGAAAATATTTACCGTAACCGCTCATTTTATTTCACCTGTTTTTAGAGCCACCGATGAACCCGGAAAAACGCGGACGGATCAAAACCCGCGTTCGTCTGCGTTGTTCGGTGGCAGATTGCCCACATGCGGGATACGGAAAGGAAGGCATCATCGCTTCCCTTCACGGCATGACCCGCGCAGGTTCCAAGGGTTGGAATCTCAGCTCCGGCTTCCGGAGCACCCCTAGCGAACACAAAGGGGCACGCTACTCCAAAACCCCGAGGTTGCAATACGGAAACCGGAAGCGGCGCTAAAATAGACGGCGTCTCAAAACTAACGCAGGGCGCGTTTAACGAGCGTGAAGTAGCCCAGCACCCCGTTGGAAATGCCCCGGGCAATGCTTTCGCGGTAACTCGACGTGTTGAGCAGGATCTCTTCGTCGGGATTGGTCAGGAAGCCGCATTCCACCAGCGCGGCGGGGCAGCGGGTATGTTTCAGCACGGAATACCGCGCACGGCGCAGGCCGCGGTCATCGCGCTTCGACATTTTCACCACATTGCTGTGGATGGAAAAACCGAGGACGGCATTGAGCGCGTCGTAGGTGTTGTTTTTGAATGCGAAGGTATCCTGGTCCTGGCCGTAGGCGTTGGTGGAATCATAGCCGGTGGACGAGGTGATGAAGGTTTCCACCCCGCTGGCCGACGGGGCGCCGGCGGCATTGGCGTGAATACTGATGAAGAGGTCCGCGCCGACTTTATAGGCATACGTGCTGCGCACATCGAGGTTGGGATAGGTATCGCCGGTGCGCGTCATCTTCACGCGGATGCCTTTGGCTTCGAGCAGCTTTCTGACGCGATACGAAATATCCAGCACGAGGTCCTTTTCCCGATAGCCTTTGGGGCTGATCGAACCGGTATCTTTGCCGCCGTGGCCCGGGTCGAGCACCACCAGCCGCGGCATGCGGCCCGGCGCATAGGCATAGGTCCGCAGGATCGGATCGATGCCGCGCTTGAAATCCGCTTCCCGGATCGTCCAGTCGGAACCGCTTTTCCGGCAGGCCGAATGCAGCCAGATCATGACGCCGTTAATCCACGCCCGCCGGCTGTTGGTTTCGATCTCGACCTTGTTATACCGGTTTTCCATGACCGCCTTCTTGCCGAAGATCTTCAACTTCATGGAATACAGCCGCGCAATGTAGGCCAGCGAAACGGTTCCCGCCGGAGTTCCCGCCTCGGCCGTACCGGCAAATCCGCCGGCAAACAGGGCCGTATGGTAGAGAAACAGCTTTCTGGTAATTGAATGCATAAAACCTCGCAACGGAAGCTACTAAAAAGATTTCCCCTTTGGAAAGAGCCGAATCGATTCATTTCCCCGCGCCGCACCGACCGCTCAACCGCCCGTCCACCGATGGCGCCGCATTGAATTTTGTGAAATCCCGATGCTGAATTCATGACACACTGTGCTTTAATGGGCCCATGCAAATAACGGTCATCAACGATCAGATCCGGTCCGGGCTCAGACGCGGGGCCCTGGCGATTCTGGTGGTTCTGATTTTCGGCACGGCGGGCTATATGGTCATTGAGGGCTGGAACCTGCTCGATGCCTTCTACATGACCGTCATCACCGTCTCCACGGTCGGCATCACCGAAGTTCATCCCCTCTCCGATACCGGCCGCATGTTCACGGCCTTCCTCATTTTCGGCGGCGTGGGGGTGATGGCCTACAGCCTCGGCCGGCTGGCCGAGTTTATGTTCCAGCGCAGCATCACCAATGTTTTCGGGAGAAGAGCCATGGTTAAAAAGATATCTCAAATGAAGAAGCATGTGATCATCTGCGGGTACGGCCGCACCGGCACCCGCGTGGTGAACGAACTGATCGCCGCCAACAAACCCTTTGTGGTGATCGACGAAAACGAAGAGGAAGCCCGGCGGATGGATATGCTCGGCATTCCGCATATCGTCGGCGACGCCACTGAGGAGGAGATCCTCGAAATCGCCAATATCACCGAGGCGGAATCCCTGGTCGCCGCGCTTGATTCCGATGCGGAAAACCTGTTCCTCACCCTGACCGCCAGCGGGCTCTGCGCCGACCTGCGCGTGATTGCGCGCGTGCACGAGCCGGAAAATACCCGTAAATTCCGCAAGGCCGGCGCCACGCGCGTCGTCTCGCCGATCTCCTCGGGGGCCAACCAGATTGCGCAGCTGCTGACCCGACCCTCGGTCGTGGATCTCGTCGAGCTCGTCGCCATGGATAAAAGCATCGCGCTCGAGGTGTTTGAACATGAAGTGACGGCCGACAGCGATATGCTGGACCAGACGCTGGCCGAGGCGCGGGTCCGCCAGACGCTCGGGGCACTGGTGCTCGCCGTGAAACATACCGACGGCACCAACGCCTTCGACCCCGGCCCGGAAACCCGCCTGCATCTCGGCGATATCCTCGTGGCCATCCGCCAGTCGAATGAAAATGAACAGACGATTTAGGACCGCACCATGGCACTGCTCGAAATCCGTTTTTATTCCCGCGTACTCGAACTCTCCATGGGCGCCAACATCATCCTGCCCGAACGGCAGGATGCCTGGGCGGAACCCCCGGCGGTCCTCTACCTGCTGCACGGCCTCTCCGGCGACCACACCTCCTGGATCCGCCGCTCCTGCATCGAACGCTATGTGATGGACTACAACCTCGTGGTGGTGATGCCCGATGCGCATAAAAGCTTTTACTGCGACATGGCGCACGGCTCCGACTACTGGAAACTCTTCGCCGAGGAACTCCCCGAGCGGATCCAGCAG
>JBFJYX010000037.1:0-13272 GCA_041622415.1 Pontiella sp. | reverse complement strand
GCCGCGGTGGGAATATTATTTTCCGTGCGCACTTCAAAATGTTTTCCAACCATTGGAAACAGGTTCAGGAACTCCAGGGTTCGCGTCGCAAACGAATCCCCGGGATCCACCGATTCGCCGTTCAGGTACACCGCGGATTCATCCGCCAACCGGAGCTCCGTCTGCGTGCCGAGACGGCCCAGCGATACCGAAAGGCTGGAGTTGATCGGCAGGTTCAGTTCGGCATTGCGCTTTCCCCAGTATTTGGAAAGCGCGATGTTCGATGGCGCGAACGCCGAACCGCCTGCTTTGCGTTCGATTTCCGCACCGGCCAGCACGTTTTTGACAAATTGAGTTTGAATGTCGCTCATGAATTCCCTGTGATGTTGCGCATTTACAGGAATACCGCTCTATATGAAGAAAAGCAACGTCACAATCATTGCCGCCGCGCTCATTGCCATACACGTCCTCATTTTCATGCTGGTCATCGGCACGAAAGACGAAAAGGCAAAGCCCGCGCCCCGCCCCGAACCGGTTAAAACCGCCACCGCCCCGGCACCCGCCGAGGTTCCGGAACTCGCCGCGCCCACCGTGAGCATGCCTGCGCCGGCCCCGATTGCGCCCATGCCCGAGCCCGTGGTCATGCCGGTTGAAGTGGTCGAAATGAAACCCGCCGCGCCGCGCGAAACCATTGCCTCCACCCGCAACATGACCGGCTACCTCCGGTCCGACCGCCCCGACAAACGCACCCGGCAGGTTTTTGACGAACTCAAAAACGATCCCTACCAGAGCGCCATCGTGGTGGACGCGCGCACCGGCAAAATCCTCTACGAAAACCGCTCCGCGGTATATTCCTATCCCGCCAGCGTCACCAAAATGATGACCATGCTCCTGACCCTCGAGCAGATCGACGCCGGCATCATCAGCCTTAACGACCGCGTAAAAATCACGCCCGAAATTGCCGGCATCGGCGGTTCCGGCGTATACCTTGATGTGCGCGAATCCGGAGCCTTTACGGTCGACCAGATGCTCGAAGCCCTCATGATCCATTCCGCGAACGATGCCGCCGCCGCACTCGCGACACATGTCGGCGGGTCCATTGAAGGGTTTGTGGACATGATGAACCAGAAAGCGCGGGAGCTCGGTATGAACTCCACCAAATACCACAGCCCCCACGGGCTGCCCCCCTCCGGCGGCGCGCAGCCGGACATCAGCACCGCCTACGACGTCGCGATTCTTTCACTCGCCTGCCTGCGCCATCCGCGAACCCTGCACTATACCGGCACCAAACTTTCATGGCTGCCCACCAACACCCTGCGCAAGGAAAAGTTCATGCTCGCCAACCGCAATCAGCTCGTCGGCAAAAAACCCTACCCCGGCTGCGACGGCCTCAAAACCGGCTACCATTCCAAAGGCGGATTTTCCCTGGCCGCGACCGCCCAGCAGGGCAACGACCGCGTCGTGGCGGTGATCCTCGGCTGCGAAGACCGCAACACGCGCGATGTCGAAATCCGCAAGCTGCTCGACAAAGGGTTCGCGTCACTCAAATAGCGAAACCGCGCCTATGTGCGCTTCGGTTTCATCCGGTCCCACTTATAGAATTCCATCTCGCCGGTTTTCCCATGCTCCGCACAGGCTTCAACCAGGCGGTTGCGGGTCGCTTCATCCAACGGTTGGAAATTCGCTGCCGTCTCGAGATTGAATTTCAGCTGCTGCAGATCATTTGAACCGGAAACCATAGACGCCACCGGCAGCGAAAGCACAAACCGATGGGCCTCGCGGACGCTGACCACATCGGGAATCACCCGCCGGCCGGTTCCCAGCGCCTCGCCCTTCACTCCGCCGCGCGTTCCCCCCAGCAAACCGCCGTTCCCCAGCGTCTTCATGGCAAGAACCCCCACGTCCTTCTTCTGCAGAAGCGGGAGCGTCTTGAGAATAAAACTGTCATACGACGGGTCAGCCACGTTGATCGGCATCAGCACCGCCTCAGCATCCGGGAACCCCTCTTCCAACAGCCAGTTATGCGCCGCCGGCGTCCTATGTCCGGAAAAACCGATGTGTTTGATTTTACCCTCCGCCTTCATCTTGCGCAGCTCGTCAAGAACACCGGCCTCAATTCGGGCCTTTCCGTCCTCCGGCGTATTCACCGCATGCATCAGGTAGAGATCGATATAATCCACCTTCATGCGCTTCAATCCACCCTCCAGATGTTCACGGGCCGATTCCGCATTCCGCCCTGTCGTCTTCGACATAATCTGCACATGCTCGCGATATTTCGGGGTCAGGTATTTGCCATACAGCTCTTCGCTGCGACCCCGGCCATAGCCGTAAGCCGTATCAAAAAAGCGCACGCCGTGTTCAATGCACAGCTCAATGGCTTTCTGCGAATCCGCCTCATCCTTCATCCATTCAATATGCATGCCGCCCGGACAATAGCGGGTCACCTGCATACCGGTTTTACCCAGACGCCGCGTCGGCATCACGCTGCCGAGCCCGTCGCTCCCTGCGGTTTCCGCCAGTGCCGCCCCGCTCGCGCCAAGCGCCGCGACGGCCAGTGCAAAATCACGCCGATCCATACCTGCAGTTTTCGTTTTCATGAACCGGAGAATAATTAACCCGCGGCCAATAGGAAAGACCCAATACGATCCGTCCACCCCGACAACAGAAAAGCCGCCCGGCACCGGACGGCTTTATTTTTCCAATCATTGGAACTTTATTTATTCAGCGGCGGCCGGCGGCTCCCCGGCTTTCGCTTCCTTCGGCTCGTCCTTCAGCCGGCCGAGGAATTCCGGCAGGTCGAGGCCGACCTGTTTCGCGAGGTCGTGCATCGGCGGCAAGGCGCCCATCAAACGGCCGCCGAGCCCGTTCAGCCCCCCGCCGTCTTTTCCGCCGCCGTCCCAGACCATCACCTTTTCGATCGGCAGATCGGCAATCGCCTTGGCCTGGACACCGGCAATTTCTTCGAGTTTTTCAATCAGCAGCAGCGAAGCAACGTCGTTAACATTATCGCAGGCATTGACGAGGGCTTCATAGCCCTGCGCTTTACCGTCAAGAATCGCCTTCACCCCCTGACCTTCAGCGGTCATTTTCGCCAGCGTCCCTTCGGCCTCACCCTCCGCGATCCGGATGGTGCTCGTCTTGGTGCCTTCCGCGGAAATAATCAGCTGTTCTTTTTCACCTTCCGCACCGATGATCTGCGTCTGCTTCTGCGCTTCCGCCGCGATAATGGCTTTGGCTTTCTGCGCTTCGGCCATAATAACCGTCTGCTTTTTATCCGCTTCCGCATTGACGATCACCGTGGCATTCAGCCGGGCTTCCTCGCGCTCGCGGCGGGCTTCTTCCGCCTTTTTCTCGGCCATTTCCTGCGCCACACGAATGGCCCCGTCGGCATCCTTGCCCGCCGATTCCCGGCGGTTACGGGCTTCCTCTTCCGCCACAGCCTGGTTGGCTTCGTACGACGCTTTTTTGGCGCGCGCCTCAGTTTCGCCCTGCGCGGCCTCCGCGTCGAGCCCGGCAGACCGGGAACGGCGGTCGCGGTCGGCCGTCGCCTCCCCGATTTCCGCCGCGGCATTCGCCGCCGCCACCGCAATACGCTGTTCGCGCTGGCGCTCGGCCACACCGATCTGGCCGAGCTTTTCCTGCTCCGCCACGTCGATATTCGCCTGGTTGATCGCTTCAGCCGCCGCCCGGCGGCCCAGCGCCTGGATATAGCCCGACTCATCCTCGATATCGCGGATATTCACGTTGATGAGATACAGGCCGATTTTTTCCAGCTCACCCGAAACCGCATCATTGACTTTGGCGAGAAAGGCCTGGCGGTCGCGGTTGATTTCCTCAATCAGCATGGTCGCAATCACCGCACGCATCTGACCCAGAATAATATCCTGTGCCTGGTCTTCAATCTCCTGGCGGGCCAGCCCCAGCAGGCGGACGGCCGCATTCTGCATCACGCCCTTGGTATTGGAAATCGCGCAGGTCACCGTCGTCGGAACCGTCACACGGATATTTTCCTGCGAAAGCGCATTTTTCAGGTCAATCGGAACAACGAACGGTTCCAGATCGAGATAGGCAAAGTCCTGGATCAGCGGCCAGACAAACGCCGCACCGCCATGAATACACTTGGCCGCACCGCTCGACGTCTTCCCGTAGATGACCAGAATTTTATTGGACGGACACCGCCGATAGCGGCTGACAAAGGCCACCACAACCGCCAGCGCACCGAGCGCAACAATGATAATCCCAACTAATGCTTCAATCCCCATTACTCGTCTCCTTTTTCAACTTTAACAACTCCCACCAAGGTCTGACTCATGACCTGTACAATTTTAACCTGCGTACCCGCCGGCAAATCGACCCCTTCGGTGCTCCGGGCTTTGATATGCTCGGAAGCCCCGTTCACGATCGTCTTGACCTCTCCGTACCCGTCGGCGGGAATATCGAGATAAACCGTGGCGGCGCACCCCTTCACCGTCAAAAGATCTTTCGTACCCGACTCCGTCATCTTGTGCAGCAGGTACAAAATAGAGGCCACAACAAACATGCCGCCCAGTCCCCACAGGCTGGCGTAGCCCAGCGCCGGCGTAACCTCCATGCCGTTGGTGGTATACAATGCGGCCATCCAGAAGAAGAGCGTGAAGAAGGTGACAATCGTCCGCAGGCTCAGCAGCTTGAACGCCTGCGATGAATCAACCACATCCTGATGGTCAAGATCATCCGGTGACAGATCCAGATCGTCGGCCTCGGTGACGCCGCCGGAAAAATCGGCGTCATCGTCCGCCAGTCCCAGAAATGCGCCGATGACCTGCCAGAGAAAAAACACACTGAAAAATGCGGCCGCCGCATAAAAGAACTGCGTCATGCCGGCCAAACCGTCCCACCATTCCGTCATCACAGCCCCCTACTGGTTATACGCGCCCTTTTCACAGGTACTCACAAAACTCTCCGCCGAGGATTTCAGCTTTTCCCACTCCCTGCGGATGCGGTCGGCCTCCTCTTCGTCGATCCGGCCGTCGTTTTCAATACTTGCAGTCAAAACGTCGAGCAGTTCGGAAAATTCGCGCACAATCCGGCGCGTCATGTGCAGCAGCGGAATGGCATCGGTCTCCAGGGTCGGGCCGTTTTCCACAAAATAACCGTCCGCCCGGCGGCAGAGCCACTCGATCGGTCCACGGTCGCCGGTCAGCTCATAGACCCGCGCCAGGCGGTCGAGCGGATTGTCCGCCCCGCTGGCATCCTCGGAATCGTTGGGCTGACACCACTTATAAATGAGCGAGGTGGAAAGCCCCAGATCGGCCGCCACCGATTTAACGCCCAGGTCACTGACCGATTTCTTGAGTACTTCGTGCGAATTCATCCATTTCCTCCTGACAACACCCCCACCGTAACCGCCCGGCAGCCCGCGCCCTATTATAAGAGCACCCGGATTCTGTAACGGCTCGGCGGATCCGATATTAAAAAGCAAATACTGTAAAAAGATTTCAAGTTCTTGTCCACCCGCAACCGCAGGCATTCGAACCGGCCGGTTCCGGCCTCGAAAACCGGTTTCCAACCCTTGGAAAACGCCCCCGCCGGACTTGACCTGACGCACCGCGGGGCGTATTGTCCGCTCTCTTTGACCAAAAAACAAAAAAGCCGCGGGGACCGATGAAGTCGGTACCCGGGCCGTTATTAGGAATCAGTTGGTTGATTATCGGGCTAAACACCTCCCGGATAACCGACTAACCCTTAAACCGATAACCGGAACGGAAACGCCAGATTCCGTTCCAATACAGGAGTAGAAGGATTTATGAACGTTTCAGTTAAAGACGACAGCGCCTGCCGTAAGATCATGACGATCGAAATTCCGGCCGACAAAATTGCCGAAGAAAAAGCCGAAACCCTGAAGGCTTACATCAAATTCGCCAACATCCCGGGTTTCCGTAAGGGCAAAGCCCCGAAGAGTGTCATCGCCTCCAAATATGCGGAAGACATCAACAAAGACCTGCAGGAACGCGTCCTGCCGAAATTCTACCACGCAGCCCTCGCTGAAACCGAACTCAAGGTCGTCAACGTAGTCGACGCCTCCGAGCCGGAAATCAAAGACGATGCGCCGGTTTCCTTCGACGTCACCGTCGACATCGAGCCGGAATTCGAACTGCCCAAATACACCGGCATTCCGGTGAAGGAAGAAAAGTTCGACGTCACCGACGAACAGGTTCAGGCGCAGATCGACATGATCCTCAACCAGCACTCCAACTACGAAGAAGTGGAAGGCAAAGCCATCGAAGCCGGCGACATGGGCCAGCTCAAATATGAAGCCGTTCTCGACGGCCAGCCGCTGCAGGACGTCATTCCCGAAGCCAAAGGCATCGGCGCCGGCGAAGGCTACTGGGTCTCCGCTGATGAGCACGCCTTTATCCCCGGCATGGGCGAAGCCCTCGTCGGCATGAACATCGGCGACACCAAAGAAGTGACCGTCAACTTCCCGGAAGATTTCATGGTGAAAGAGCTCGCCGGCGTTAAAGCCGTCTACAGCATCGAAGTCACCGCCGTACGCGTACGCACCGTGCCGGAACTCAACGAAGACATTCTCTCCAAACTCCAGGTCGAGTCGGAAGAAGTCCTGCGCTCCAGCATCCGTGAGCAGCTCGAAGCCCAGGCCGCCAACGCCGCCCTGAGCAATAAACATGAGCAGATCATCGAATACCTCATCAAGAAGACCAAGATCGAGGTGCCGGAAAGCGTCGTTCAGCAGCAGACCCGCAACGTGGTTTACGATATGGCCAACCAGCGCATGATGCGCGGCGAAACCCAGGAGGCGATCACCGCCGACATGGAAAACCTCCAGAAAGCCGCCGCCGACCAGGCCCTGGAAAACGTGAAGCTGCGTTATATTGGCCTCGGAATTGCTACTGAAGAAGGGTTCGAAGCCACTGAAGTAGAGATCGACGAAGAAATCGCAACATTGGCGATCCGCCAGCAAAAAGACGCGCAGGCGCTTCGCAGCGAAATGGAGCAGAACGGCTCCATCGACAGCGTGGGCGAACAGATCCGCTTCAATAAGGCGCTGGACTACATGGTCGAAAACGCAAAAATCAAATAATGAAGACTGCGGATGACGGGATGGCTGGATTATAGGATTGATGGGAACCCCCATTGATCCAATAATCCATCTATCCTTTATCCAACCCAACGGAGTGATTTGAATGAACGAAATGGCGAACTACCTGGTACCTACTGTAATCGAACAAACCGGACGCGGCGAACGCGCCTTCGATATCTACTCCCGCCTTCTCAAAGAACGCATCATTTTTCTCGGAACTGCGATTGATGACAACGTAGCCAACCTCATCATCGCCCAGCTGCTCTTTCTGCAGAGCGAAGATCCGGAAAAGGACATCAGTCTGTACATCAACTCCCCCGGCGGCGTTGTAACGGCCGGACTGGCGATTTACGACACCATGCAGTTCCTCAAGTGCGACATCACCACCTACTGCGTCGGCCAGGCCGCATCCATGGGGGCTGTACTGCTCGCTGCCGGTGCGGAAGGCAAACGCTTTGCCCTGCCCAATGCTCGCATAATGATCCACCAGCCGCTCGGCGGCGCCCAGGGCCAGGCCACGGATATCAACATCCAGGCGCAGGAAATCATGCGCATCAAGCAGATCCTCAACGGCATCCTGTCGACCCACTCGGGCCGCAGCATCGAGGATCTGGAAAAAGATACCGACCGCGACAACTTTATGTCCGCCGAACAGGCCAAAGCATACGGCCTGATCGACGAGGTCGTCACCAAAGCAAAATAATTTAAGGAATGTCCCATGGCGGATAAGCACAGCACGCCCGAATGTTCTTTCTGCGGAAAGAACGAAAAAGAGGTCAAACGCCTGATTGCCGGTCCCGGCGTATTCATCTGCGATGAATGTGTCGGCCTGTGCGACGCCCTGCTCGGCCACCAGACGGCCGATGCCGGCGACGAGCCGGCGACTTCCCAGGAAATCGGCGTACTCGCGCCGCACGAGATCAAAGAAAAGCTCGATGCCTATGTGATCGGCCAGGACCAGGCCAAAAAGGTGCTTTCCGTCGCGGTGCACAACCACTACAAGCGCATGTTTGCCGAGCTCGATGAAGACGGCGTTGAGATCGATAAATCCAACGTCCTGCTCATCGGCCCCACCGGCAGCGGCAAAACCCTGCTGGCCAAAACGCTGGCCCGCTCCCTGAATGTTCCCTACGCCATCACCGACGCCACCACCGTCACCGAAGCCGGCTACGTCGGCGAAGACGTGGAAAACATTCTGCTCCAGCTGCTGCAGGCCGCCGACTTCGATGTCGAACGCGCCCAGAAAGGCATCATCTACATCGACGAAATCGACAAAATCGGCCGTCGTACCGACAACGTATCGCTCACCCGCGATGTCTCCGGCGAAGGCGTACAGCAGGCGCTGCTCAAAATTATTGAAGGCACCGTGGCCCGCGTTCCCCCGAAAGGCGGACGCAAACACCCGCAGCAGGAATACCTCGAAATCGACACCTCCAACATTCTCTTCATCTGCGGCGGCGCATTCGTCGGCATCGAACAGATCATCAAACAGCGTGTCGACAAAAAGAGCATGGGATTCGGCCTCACCCAGAAGTCTGAAGAAGAGCGCTCCCCGAATTTTGTCACCATGAATGTGGAATCCGAAGACCTGCTAAGCTTCGGCCTCATCCCCGAATTCATCGGCCGTCTGCCCGTAGTCACCATGCTGCAGGAACTGACCGAAGACGACCTGATGCACATCCTCACCGAGCCGAAAAACGCCATGATCAAGCAGTACAAAAAACTGCTCGCCATGGACGACGTCGAGCTCGAGTTCGAGGCCGATGCCCTGCGCGCCCTCGCCCGCATGGCCATCAAACGCAAAACCGGTGCCCGCGGACTGCGCGCCATCATCGAACACCTCATGCTCGACGTGATGTATGAAGTGCCGATGCGCGACGACGTCACCCACTGCACCATCACCCGGGATATGGTCGAGCACGGCCTCCATCCGCTCGAAGGCCTCAAGCTCATCGAGAGTGAAAAGAAATCCGCCTAGCGTTTCCAATCATTGGAAGTCAGAAGCCCTTCGGAATCCGGAGGGCTTTTTTTGTATTTCCAGCCTCTGGAAACCACCCGTTGTGCACCGGACACAATGACGCCGGCATCTTATCATTTGAACTGTATCCCGCTTTCCGGCACCTTCTTTCTTTGAAACGAAGGGATTTTCATGACAGCTGCAATATGGATAAGCCAATGAGCCGGCACATTCCCATCGCCACCTGCTCACAGATTCTGGAGGCGTCCATGATTCAGATGGAGCTGGACTCCGCCGGTATTGACTGCGAACTCGACAACGAGTTCACCGTGGGCGTCGATCCCCTGCTCGCCAATGCCGTGGGCGGAATCAAAATCACCGTTGCCGCGGAAGATGCGCAACGCGCCGCGCAGATGCTGGAAAAATATTATGAGGAACGGGCGCGCGCGGAAGCCGAAAAAGCCCGGGTATGCCCGAAGTGTAAACACAAAAACGGAAGCCCCGTGGCCAAGCCGAACTGGGCCGGCATCGTCTCCGTACTCACGCTCGGGGCCTTTTCGCTGTTTTACGCCTGGCCCCGATACCACTGCCCCCGCTGCAAACACCGCTGGTCCTGACCGCGGTCAGGCATAGCCGAGTTTTTTGAGGATCCAGTAGTTTTTGCGCCAGTTTTTTTCGACCTTGACCCAGAGCTTGAGTTTAAAGCGGACGCCATACATTTCGTAGAGCTCTTTCTCGGCCTGCTCGCGGACCCATTTAATGAGCCGCCCTTTATCGCCGATTACGATGCCCTTCTGGGAATGGCGCTCGACCATCACCGAAACTTCAACGGTCCATTTCTTTTCCGCCTCCTGAATATCTTCCACCCAGACCGCGACCGCGTGCGGAAGCTCCTGTTCCAGCCGGTGGAAAAACTTTTCGCGAATCACATCGGCGATATTCAGCTTGCGCGGATAGTCCGTGAGAATGTCGTCCGGGAAAAGCGCCGGCCCCTCGGGCACCTGTTCAAACAGGGTATTCAACAGGTCGGGCATGTTCGTGCCCTGCAACGCGGAGACCGCCATCCAGACCGGCTCTTTAGCCGATTCCTTCTCGGCCCGGATCTCTTCCCAGAGTTCGCGGTACTGCGCGGCGCAGTCGCGATTCCGGTCCGACTTGTTGAGGGCGATAATCACGGGCACCTCTTCGCGGGTAATCCGGCGGAACCAGCCGTCGTCCTCGAGCTCCGGTTTGGAGGAGGCATCGAGTACCAGCAGAATGGCATCCACGCCCTGCACGGCGGAGCGCGCGGCCTTGTTCAGGTTTTTACCGAGATCGCCCTGCGCTTTATGCACGCCGGGAGTATCGAGAAAAACCAGCTGGCCGCGGCTTTCGGTCAGGATGGCACGGATGACGTTGCGCGTCGTCTGAACCGTATCGCTGACAATGCTGACCTTTTCCTCCACCAGGTGATTGAGCAGCGTGGATTTACCCACATTGGTCCGCCCGACAATCGCCACCACTCCGGCCCGCTCGGGACCTCCAACCTCTGGAAATTCTTCATTCATGGGCGCGGGTTTTAGCAGTTCCTTCCAACCGCACAAAGAATATTCGCTGTTTTGCTTTTCGGCGTTGCGCGCTACCCCCCCTTTAACTATGGTGTTCGCGTTATGAAATTTGCCCGTCTTATACTAGCCACTGCCATCCTCCCGCTCTGCGCAACAGCCCAGCTGCTGCCGGGGGCCCCGTCTCAACCGCAACAGCCCGTTTCCATTGAAATCGACGGCTATGCGGCCAAAGTGAACGACCGCATCATCACCCGCGGCGAGGTCCGCGAAGCCATGGCCCCCATGCTTCCGGAAATCTACCGCCAGTTCCAGGGCCCGCAGCTCGAGGAAGAGCTGGAAAAAGCCTTCAACCAGGCCCGCGACGAGCTCATCGAACGCGCCCTGATCATGGAGGCGTTCGAAACCCGGGGCGGCGGTATTCCCGACCAGTATATCGAGGACGAAATCAAACGGACCATCAACGAGCGCTTCAAAGGCGATGCCGCCATGTTCGAGCAGGTACTCGCCGAACAGAAAAAAACGCGCAAGGAATACAAGGAGATGATGGGCGAGCAGATGGCGGTCGGCATGATGATCAGCGAAGAGGTATCCCGCCGCGCACGCATCACGCCCGAGCAGATCCGCGAAGAGTACGAAAACAACAAAGACGCCTACTTTATTCCCGAAAAAGTCAAATACAGCGTGATCGTCCTCAACAAAGGCGAAACCCCGGAAGACCAGACCGTCAAAATGGAGGAAGCGCAGAAGATCCGGCAGAAGCTGCTGGATGGCGCGGACTTCGCCGCCATGGCCAAAGAGGTTTCCGAAGGCAGCCGCGCAGCCGAAGGCGGCGCTTTCCCCTGGATGCAGCCCAAAGATGTCCGCGAAGAACTGCGCGATATTCTCCAGAACCAGCCGGCCGGGGAAATCAGCGAGGTCATCACAACCGACACCCAGCTTTATATCGTCAAAGTGGATGCCCGCCGGCAGCCCGGTTACAAATCCTTTGATGAAGTCCGGTCCGACATCAAAAACGCCCTGACCGCCGCTGAGCGCGAACGCCTGAAGGCCCGCTGGATCGAGCGGCTCAAACAACAGCACTACATCGTGATCTACGACTGAGTCGTCACCCGATCAGTGATCCGGACGAACACGGCCCCTCAGCTTTTTCTGAGCGCCGTGTTTTGTTTTTTCATCGACCATGCGGGCTTTGGCCCGCCGGGAACGCCGCCGCTTCTGCCGCCGTATTTTTTCGATGGCCTGCTGCTTTTTGCTTTGATCGCCAAGCACCTGCGCTTCGATCTGCTCGCAGAGTTCATGGCGCGCCCAATAGCGGTTTTCCGCCTGCGAGCGGGTTTTCTGGCAGCGGACCTCCGTGCCGGAGCGGGTATGGCAGAGCTGCACACAGGAGGAGGTTTTATTAATCTTCTGCCCCCCCTTGCCTGAACCGCGGATAAAGTGCTCCTCGAGTTCATGCTCCTGAATGCCGAGCTTTTCCATCCAGGCGCGCAGCTTTTCCCATTTTTCCGGCTTAATCATCGAAATACCATACGGACCCTTCGGCACTTTCGCAATTGATTTCAGGTTCGCGCCCGGTAAGATTTACGGATGGATGAATCTGTAAACCACGCCGCCACCCTCATCACGCTGATCCTCTTTTTCGGCGGGCTCGGCGCCATGGTTATTGTGCGGCGCACCCTCCGCGCACATCCGGTGGAGACGCAGCGCCTGGTTCCGCTGATTGCCCCGCGGGCTTACAGCCCCAAGCAGTTTGCCGGCCTGGCCGCCGCCCTGCTCGCGCTGTATTTCCTGGCCGGATGCACCGGGGTCCTGTTTTTCGACGGGTATATTCCCGAAGAACAGAAACCGCTGATCCAGCTTGCGGCCCAATGGATCATCTATGCGCTCTTCGCCGCCGTGCTGCTGGTCGTCAACCGGCGCGGCCGGAACCGGTTCGGCCTGGCCTTGAAAAATTTTAAATGGTGGTGGGCCGGGGTGGGATTCTATTTCGCCATTATTCCGGTGATCATGGCCGCGTCGTTTGTCTATCACGAGCTGATCAGCCTACTCTTCGGTATCGACGTCGGGCTGCAGGAAGTAGCCCGGCATGTCCGCGGCGACTGGAACTGGCTGCAGGTCGGTTTTGTGTTCACCGCCGTGGTCGGCGCACCGGTGTATGAAGAGATCGTATTCCGGGGCATCCTGTTCCCGCTGATCCTGAAACACAGCAACATCAGGACGGCCATGATATTCACGGCCGTCCTGTTTGCGGCGGTTCACCTGCACATCCCCTCGCTGCTGCCGATTGCCCTGCTGTCCGTTTTTCTATGCTATGCCTATCTGCGCACCCAGTCGCTCTGGGCCTGCATCGGCATTCACATGATGTTCAACGGCATCAGCATCTTCGTCCTCAATATCATGGGATAAGAGGACAAAGCGGCCTCAGGCAAACGTCGTCAGGCCGGCAATTGCGGCCCCGACCACCGGAGCGTCATCCACCTGGATGCATTCAATATGCAGCCCGCGCTCGGCGAGCATCGGCTGCAGCACCGCCTGGACTTTTTCAGCCATCTGGTAGGTGTAATAATAGGTCGATCCGTCGATGTTTACGCAGACCGGTTTATCGGCCTCGGTTCCGGCACCGCCCTTCACCACGGCCGCGCAGATATTCACCGCCGTCAGTAAAGACGCCCGGTCGACAACCGCCTTGAATACCGTACGCATGACCT
>JBFJYX010000036.1:0-13474 GCA_041622415.1 Pontiella sp. | reverse complement strand
TGACTGAGTGGCTTAAGGTGCTGGACTGCTAATCCGGTGTACTGCTTACGTGGTACCGAGGGTTCGAATCCCTCCCTTTCCGCCATATTTAAACCGTCGGTTATGCCGACGGTTTTTTTATGTCCGGAAGGGATGGAAACCGATGCTTCAACGCCGCCGGCGGGACCCGATTCCCGATTCTTCAGGGGATTGATATTCACAGCTATCGCCTAATTCCTGTCACTTGGAGTCGAACTGTAACGGCCAGCTCAGGGAGGTCTTCTGCTCGGAGACCGTCCAGAGTTGGGCGGCCATATCCCGATTCAGGGCCACCTTGTGCAATGGGCACTCGCCGACGGGACCCACCGTCTCTGCTCGTTTCGTGGGGCCATAGAGCTTATATGACTCGACGTTCTCTTCCGCTGCACACATCACTTCGGGCCAGGACCCCTTCTCGGCGGACTGTGCGATAAACCGCGAGAGGACGGCCCAGACCATCTTATTGAAGGTGCTGGCCGTGTCCTTCAGCAAATTTGTTCGTGATGCACCGGGGTGGCAGACCCGGACTTGAACACGCTTGCCGGAAACCTTTATCCGGCGCTCTAATTCATAAGCAAACATCATCTGCGCGAGTTTGCTCTGGGCGTAGGAATTCCAGGCGGTGTAGTTCTGATCGAAGTTGAGGTCTTCGAACTGAATTTTCTTCAGCCCCATTTTATACGCATTGCTGCCGACGACCACGATGCGCCCCTGCGACTCTTCGATCCGCTCAACGAGTAATCCGCACAGGAGGAAATGACCGAAATGGTTCACACCAAGCTGGCTTTCGAAGCCGTCCACGGTGATCTTTTGTTTGGCCACCTGGGCGATGGCGGCGTTGCAGATGAGTGCATCGATGCGGGGGACCTTCTCCAATACTTCCGCCGCCGCTTTACGCACGGAATCCAGTACGGCCAGGTCCATATGTACGAACGTGACGCCGGCGTCGGGGCCGAATTCCTGTTTCAGGGTCGCGATGGCGGCGTTTGATTTATCGACGTTGCGGTTCATCATGACCACGCTGGCGCCCTTGGTCAGGAATACCCGCGCGGCCTCAAATCCCGCACCGGCGTTGGCGCCGGTGATGATATAGGTTTTGCCTTCGAGGGAGCCGAGTTGCGCCGGCGTCCAGCCCTTCGGTCCAAATTGATTTTTTGTGGTCATGGTCAAACTCCTTGTTTTTGTAGAATGAACAGTAGCTCTCATCGTTGGACGTATCTAGGCGCTATAGTCGCTAAAACATGCCTGATTGTATCATACAGTTGATTTTTGTGTTTTCAGTGCTACGTTGGCGGCATGAGCAAACAGCAAATCAAACAATGCATTGAGGACCGGGTCTGCGAGGATGGAATGGTGGAAACCGGGGTGAAGGGCGTTCAGCTCTTCCGGGTAACCGAGCCGGTTCGCTGCGCCCCTGCAATGTATAAACCCGCTGTGGTGGCCATCGTGAACGGGGCCAAAGAAGCCCTGTTGGACGGGGCGAGATATAGATATGACAGCAGTCAGTACATGTGCTGTTCTATGTCGATGCCGGTGGAGGCGGGGACTCCCGAAGCTTCACCGGAAAACCCTCTGCTGGGCGTGATTATTGCCCTGGATACACGCGTGATGACCGAACTGGTCATTGAGATGGACAGCGCCGCGGGGGCCGTTCGAAAATCCCGGGGCGGCCCGCTTCCGCAGGGGTTTGCCCTTGCCCGCTGGGACGAGGCATTCACTGAAGCGCTGTTGCGGCTGCTGCAGCTGGGGGACAGCCCGGCGGATACGGCGGTGCTTGGGGACGGCCGGCTGCGCGAGCTCTACTACGCTGTATTGAAGGGGGAGGCGGGGGAAACGGCAAGACGCGCATTCGGGGTGGGCAATGAAATCGCCCGGTCAATAGAGCTTTTGTCGTCCCGCCTGAATGAACCCGTCACTATTGAAGACCTGGCCGCACAGGTGGGGATGAGCCGGGCGGTGTTCCACCGCAAATTCAAGCAGGCCACCACGATGTCGCCCATCCAGTTTGTGAAGTCGATGCGGCTGAACAGCGCCGCCATGAAGATGGCCGGAGGGATGACGGTGAACGAAGCGGCGATGGACGTGGGCTACGTGAGTTCCTCGCAGTTCAGCCGGGAGTTCAAGCGTATGTACGGGCAATCCCCCGGGCAGTGGCGCCGCTTCAGGCAAATACCCGCAGGATTGGCGTGACGGACGGCCCGATTTTCAACCCCCGCCTTGTTAAACCGGGCGGGTGTAAATATCCGGATACCCATAGTTAATGTGGGGTAATTTGGCTTGAGTCAAAAAGCCAAATCACTATGGTTGCGCTTCGCTTTTTTGACTAACAGGAACGGACTTATGAAAGAAATCAATATCGGTATTCTCGGATTCGGCACAGTGGGTGCCGGCGTAGTGGAAGGGATTCAGAAAAACGGCGCCCTGATGGCGGAACGAACCGGAATTATCCCGGTGGTGGCTAAAATCGCCGACCTCGACATTACGACCGACCGCGGAATCACCGTCGACGACGGCGTTCTGACGACCGATGCGATGGCGGTGATCACGGATCCCGAAATTGATCTGATTGTGGAGCTGGTCGGCGGCACCTCCATTGCGCGCACCTTTACGCTCGAAGCCCTGAAACAGGGCAAACCGGTCATTACCGCCAACAAGGCGTTGCTGGCCGACCACGGCGAAGAGATCTATAAAACCGCCCGGGAAAACAATACCGGCATCTATTATGAAGCAGCCGTGGGCGGCGGTATTCCGATTCTGCGTTCCCAGCGCGCCGGCCTGATCGGCAACCGAATCGAGAGCATTTACGGCATCCTCAACGGCACCTGCAACTATATCCTGACCCGCATGGAGCGCGAGGGGCTGCCCTTTGATGAAATCCTGGCGGATGCCCAGGCGCTGGGCTATGCCGAGACGCCGCCGGACCTGGACATTGACGGGATTGACACCGCGCATAAAGCGGTCGTGCTGGCCTCCATGGCCTACGGCGCGCCGGTTCCGATGTCGGCCTGCCCGACCAGCGGTATCCGCGGGCTGGCCGCCTCGGAAATTGAGAACGCCGATGAGCTGGGCTACCAGATCAAGCTGCTGGCGATCATCAAGGACAACAGCGGCGAAGTGGAACTGTCCGTGGAACCGGCGCTGGTTCCGAAAGATCACATGATTGCATCCGTTGCGGATTCCTTCAACGCGGTCTTTGTGAAGGGCGATATTGTGGACGACACGATGTATTACGGCCGCGGCGCCGGGCGCCTGCCGACCGGATCCGCCGTCATCGGCGATATCATGGAAGCCGCCTCGGATAAACTGAACGGCGTCGGCACCCCGGTCAGCGTGACCATGATGCTGCAGAAGAACGAGCTGAATTACTGCTCGGCCGACAACATCGAGAAGCGCTGCTATATCCGCCTCTGCCTGGAAGACAAACCCGGGGCCATGGCGAAAGTGATGAATATTTTCGGTGCGCATAACATCAGTATTGCTTCGGTGGTGCAGAAAGAGCGTCATGAAAGCGGCCGCGCGCCGGTGGTGATCCTGACGCAGAAAGCCAAGGAAGCCGAATTCGTTGCGGCGATGACCGCCATCGAGGCCCTGGACGTTTCCTGCGCCACGCCGATCCGCATGCGCCTCGAAGATTTTGAGTAGGAACCGCGAATAAACGCTGATGGACACCAATGATCAATTACTGGAAAAAGATCTGGTATTTCAGATTGTGGGATGTGCCATGGAGGTTCTGAACGAATTGGGTCGTGTGAGAGAGAGAAGACCTGCCCTCGTTTGCCGGTTTAAAAGCGGGGCTTCTGATTAATTTTAAAAAACCGAAGCTGGAATGGAAACGGGTTGTGCTGTCCTCGGATTAGTGTTCATTCGTGTCCATTCGCGGTTAAAATAAGGTAGTTGATATGAAAGTTGTAAAGTTTGGCGGGTCCTCCGTGGCGAATGCGGAGCAGATTTCCAAGATCATCGACATTGTTGCGGCCGATTCCGCGCGGCGCATTGTGGTGGTTTCCGCACCCGGAAAGCGCCACAGCGCAGATACCAAAGTGACCGATCTGCTGATTGCGCTGGCGAATAAAGTGCTGGCCGGCGAGGATTACGAAGCGGCCCTGCAGGAAGTGGTCGCGCGTTATGCCGAGATCCAGAAAGACCTCGATCTGCCGGAAGCCGTTGTGGCCACCATCGAAGCCGACCTGCGCGGGCGTATTGAAAACCGCGGTTCCAACGATCTCCAGTTTATGGATACGATGAAAGCCTCCGGCGAGGACAACAACGCCAAGGTTATTGCGGAAGCGTTCACCAAATCCGGCCATCCGGCGAAATACGTGAATCCGGGCGAGGCGGGCATGCTGCTTTCGGACGAATTCGGGAATGCCGAAGTACTGCCGGAATCATTTGAAAAACTCGCCAGGCTCAAGGGCGAATCCGAGATCATTATTTTCCCGGGATTTTTCGGCAGCACGAAAAGCGGAGACGTGGCCACGTTCCCGCGGGGCGGCTCGGATATCACCGGGGCTATTCTGGCGGCGGCGGTGAAAGCCGACGTCTATGAAAACTTTACCGACGTGGATTCGGTCTGCGCGATGGATCCGCGGGTGATTGACAACCCGCCGGCGATCGACTGCATGACCTACCGCGAAATGCGGGAACTGGCCTATGCCGGGTTCGGGGTCTTCCACGACGAGGCGATTATTCCGGCCGTTCGTGCAGAGGTGCCGATCTGCATCAAGAACACCAATAATCCTTCCGCCCCGGGCACCATGGTGGTTCCGCGCCGCAAACCGGAGCACGGTTCGGTGGTCGGCATTTCCAGTGCGGACGGGTTCTGCGCGATTTACATCGATAAATACATGATGAACCGCGAGGTCGGTTTCGGCCGTCGCCTGCTGCAGATCCTGGAAGAGGAAGAGATCTCCTTCGAGCACACACCGTCCGGTATCGACAATATGTCCGTGATTCTCCGGTCGGACCAGCTGGCGAATAAAGAGGCCGCGGTCGTGGCGCGCATCAAAGAGGAATTGCAGCCCGACAACATTACCGTGGAGCACGGCCTGTCGCTCGTCATGGTGGTGGGCGAGGGGATGCACTACACCCCCGGTATGGCCGCAAAAGCGACCGAAGCGTTTCGTGCATCCGGTGTAAACCTGGAAATGATCAACCAGGGCGCATCGGAAATCAGCATGATGTTTGCCGTGAAAGATTCCGACCGCGTCATCGCGATCCGTGCGCTCGGCGGCGCCTTCTTCCACTAGGCGTTTCCAGGCACTGGAAAAATGAAAACGGGTTTCCAATCATTGGAAACCCGTTTTGTTTTTTAGCCTGTGTTTTTCATGGCGGCGGCCACACCGGCGATGGTCACCATCAGGGCGTCTTCGAGCACGTCCGGATGATTCTCATCCTTTTTAATGCGGCGCAGGACCTCGCCCTGCAGCAGGTTCAGCGGGTCGGCGTAGGGGTTGCGGACCAGCACCGATGAGCGCAGCGTTTCGCGTTCCGCCTGGATCGGCAGGTTTTTCACGATGTGTTCCGCCACCTCTTTGGTGGACTGCAGTTTTTCGCGCAGCATACGGCCGAGCGCTTTCACATCGTCCGTCGCCAGGCAGTCGTCATAGTATTCCGCGACATAGGCATCGGCCTTGCAGAGCACCATATCGAGCATATCCATGAAGAAATAGAAGAACGGCCATTCTTCGATCATTTCCTGAAGCAGCGGTTCTTTGCCTTCATCCACCACCTGTTTCAGGGCCTCGCCGGTGCCGAGCCAGGCGGGCAGCATCAGGCGGATCTGGGTCCACGCAAAGACCCACGGAATGGCCCGCAGGCTTTCGATGCCGCCGTCCGCTTTCCGTTTGGCCGGGCGGCTGCCGATGTAGAGGCGGCCGAGCTCCTGCTCGGGCGTCACCTGCCGGAAATACTTCACGAAATTCTCATGACCGCGGACGATCTTCCGGTATTCGGTACAGGAGATTTCGGACATCTGATTCATGATCTCACGCCATTGCGGTTTGGCGCGCGGCGGCGGGGCGAGGGTGGCTTCGGCGACGGCGGCGGTGTACTGCATCAGGTTGAAGACGGCCACGTCCGGAATGGAATATTTCTGCTGGATGACTTCGCCCTGTTCGGTTACGCGCAGGCGGCCGTCGACTGTGCCGGGAGCCTGGGCCAGCAGGGCGTGCTCAACCGGACCGCCGCCGCGGCCGATCGATCCGCCGCGGCCGTGGAAGAGGTTCATGCGGATGCCGTGCTCGCGGGCGACGCGGGTCAGCGTTTCCTGCGCCCGGTACTGCGCCCAGCTGGCGGCCAGTTTGCCGGCGTCTTTCCCGGAATCGGAATAGCCGATCATCACTTCCTGGTCGCCGTTGATATCCTGTTTGTACCAGGGAATGGAAAAGAGGCAGTTCATGGTATCGCCGCACCGGTCGAGGTCCGCCAGGGTTTCGAACAGCGGCACCACGCGCAGCGGTTTGGCCACGCCGGCCTCTTTCTGCAGCAGGCGCACGGCCAGCACATCGGAGGGCGCGCCCGCCATGGAGATCACATAGGCGCCGAGCCCGTCGGCCGGCAGCCGGGCAATGGTCCGCATGGTATCGATGAGTTCCTGCTGGTCCGGGGTCAGCGGCATGCCCTCGGGAATCAGCGGGCGGCGGTTGCGGCATTCGGTCACCAGGAATTCCTGCCGTTTCTTTTCGTCCCATTCGGCGTAGGAGCCGAGTTCGAGGTATTCGGTGACCGCGTTGAGCACGTCCGTATGCCGGGGCGCTTCCTGGCGAATATCGAGTTTGACGAGCGAGAGCCCGAAGCAGGAGATGCGGCGGATCAGGCTCAGGATGCTGCGGTCGGCAATCAGCGCGCCGTTGGTTTCTTTGAGCGAGCGATAGCAGATTTTAAGTTCGTTCTGCAGCACCTCGGCATCCAGGTAGATGTTGCTGGTGGGAATGCCCTTTTTGCCTTCCAGCCGCGCCTCGCACCATTTTTTGGTCATGTGCAGTTTATTGCGGATGCTGCGCAGAAAGACGCGGTAGGGTTCGCGGACGTCGCCGACGCAGCAGGCGCGCAGCTCCTCGGAGCAGTTTTCCATGGAGAGCCGCTGGATCATCTCATTGATTTCGCGGTGATAGAGGTCGGCCGCCATCCAGCGGGAGCGCAGGGCCACTTCGTAGGTGACGTCGGCCGTCACATTCGGGTTGCCGTCGCGGTCGCCGCCCATCCAGGAGGCAATGCGGATCGGGCAGCAGTCGATCGGCAGTTTTTCGCCGAGCAGTTCTTCGGCGATGTGGTCCAGGCTGCGCATATAGCGCGGCACAGCATGCCAGAGAATCTCCTCGATAATCGCCATGCCCCATTTGGCTTCTTCCACAGGGGTGGGGCGGACGCGCCGGATTTCGTCGGTCTGCCAGATGGCGGTGATCAGCGTTTCAAGATCATCGCGCAATTCCTGCTTTTCGAACGGCGTCAAGTTGAGGCGGTCCCGCTTGGCCAGCAGGTCGGAAATTTTACTGCTCTTCTGAATCAGGGTACGGCGTTTGACCTCCGTCGGGTGGGCGGTCAGCACCAGTTCGATCTCCATTTCGGACAGCGTCTTGAGAATCTCCTGTTTGGAGACGCCCTTTTTAACGAGGCGCGGAATCAGGTCTTCGAGCATGCTGTACTGATCCGACAGCGCGTTATCGGCTTCGTTCCGGTGGCAGCGCATGCTGTGATAGTTTTCCGCAATGTTGGCCGCATTCAGAAAGTGGCCGAATGCGCGGGCGAGCGTCAGGGTGTCCTCATCGTCGAGCCCGCGGATGATCGTGCGCAGCCGCGCATCGGCATCCGCATCTTTGCGCGCCACCTTGGAAAGGGCGCGGATTTCCTCCACCAGTTCGTAAAGATCTTTCCCGGCCTGCGATTTGAGTGTGCGGCCGAGCATTTCGCCGAGCAGCCGGATATCCCGGCGAAGCGGGGCCTGTTCTTCGTTGATCGTCACCATAATTTTTCCCGTTTCGTTCTGTTCGGGGCCCTAAACTAGCGGGATCTGACGGCTTTGCAATCCAAACGGGACAAAATCGGTCTTATATGCGGGTTTGGCGCTACGGGTTTCCCGCATCCTTGACCTGCCGCGGGATATCCGTTTCTATGTGCCGCTCATGAAAGCGGCACCCATTCAAAAACGTACGGTACTGGTCACCGGCTGCTCGTCGGGCATCGGCGAGGCCACCGCATTTTTCCTGCGGGACAACGGGTGGACGGTATTCCCCACGGCCCGCAAAGCCGAAGATCTCGAAAAGCTGCGCGCGGAAGGTTTTGACGCGCTGGCGCTGGACCTGGCCGACAGCGGTTCGGTCCGGCAGTGCGTGGCCGCGCTGCTTGAGCGCGTGCCGGACGGGCTGGGCGGCGTGGTGAATAATGCCGGCATGGCGATGCCCGGGGCGGTGGAGGATCTGAACCGCGAGGCGCTGCGCCGCCAGTTCGAGGTGAACGTGTTCGGCTGTCAGGAACTGACCAACGGTTTGATTCCGACGTTCCGGGAGCAGGGGTGGGGGCGCATTGTGAATGTGAGCTCCATCTACGGCCTGATTGCCGCTCCGATGGTTGGAAATTACTGCGCCTCCAAATATGTCCTCGAAGCCCTGTCCGACGCGCAGCGCATTGAGCTGTCCGGCACCGGCATTTCGCTCAGCCTGGTGGAGCCCGGCCCGATTGTTTCGGCCTTCCGCCGCAACGCCGCGGCCGCCATGGAGGAGAGTGTGATTTCCGACGACGTGCGCTATGCGGACAACTACCGCAAAGAGGCCGCGCGGCGCAAAAAGCAGTTCAAGAAAGTGGACTTCATCAACCGCCCGCCCGAAGACGTGGCGAAGAAAATTTTCCATGCATTGGAAAGTCCGCGCCCGAAACGCCGCTATGTGGTCACCCTTCCGGCGCACCTCGGGGCGTTTATGTCGCGCTTTATTCCGGCGGCGTGGCTGGATGCGCTGATGGCTCGGCAGCTTCCTCGATAAACGGGTCGAGCACCCAGCGCTTGTTATACCAGAAATACTGTTCCGGGCGTTTGCGGATTTCCTCTTCGTAGCGCGTCATGGTGATCTGGGTGATCCGCTGCCAGTCCTCTTCCTTCGGCAGGTCAAAATCGGGCTCAATCGGGCCGCACAGAATACAGCGGTGCTGGGTCCAGCCCTCGCGGTAGACGATCATCGGCAGCACCGGCACTTTGGCCTGACGGGCGAACAGGGCCATGCCGCCGACAATGTTGGCCTCTTTGCCGAGGAACTGCACGGCAATGCCTTTGGTGCGGGAACGCAGGTCGTTGGTCATGGCGAGCACCTGGCCGTTGCGCAGGTTTTTCACCACCTTGCGCAGCAGCATGCGGTCTTCGCGCGGGAGGGCTTTGCCGCCCGTTCCGCCGCGCAGCTCATTCATGAAATCGTTGAAGAGCGGATTGCGCTGGACCCCGACAATGAAAAAGAGCGGGACGCCGTAGACTTCCGAGGCGACGCCGCCGAGTTCCCAGCTGCCCATGTGCGGAAGGGCCGCCACGGCGCCGCGGCCGGATTCGAGATGCTTGTGCATCCGCTCGGCGGCGAGGTGGAAGTTGCTGTATTTCCGAAACCGCTCTTTGGTCCAGAAATTATGGCGCAGCACATCGACCATGTTGAAAAACATATAGCGCAGCGAAAGAAAGGCGATGCGGTTGACCTCTTTGGCGGGCAGGTCGTCGCCGAGGACCTCGCGGATGCGGGCTTTGGCTTTTTCCACGCGCCAGCGAACGAGATAGAAGGCCACCCAGCCGAGGCCGGCGCCGACGCAAAGGGCGGCGCGATAGGGCAGGATGTTGAAGCAGAACTGGAAGAATCGCAGGGCCGCATATTCGGCAACGTGTTTCGGTCGGTATTTCATAGGCTGACGATAGTAGATAACCGCCCCCGGGTTTTCAACCAAACTCAGGGCTGTGCTTTGATGGTGAGCATCCGTTCCGGCCCGGGGCGCGGAAAGCTTAAATATTGTTTCCCATGTCTGAATGATTTAGGTTCAATCGTTATTTCAATGATTCCGAATGTGTGGGGCACGTATGATTAAACGATGGTTGATGTTCTGGGCGCTTCTGGCTGCCGGTGTGAGCGGCTGGGCCGGCGAGGTGGAGGATGCGCTCAAAACCGTGGATGCGCCGACCGGCGAATATGTCCGCATGCCGGCAAAATATATTTTCCAACGCCTGGAACGCACCGCGCAGGACAGCGGACTTCCGGTTCTGGGCGGGTTTTCGATCAAGGTGCGCATCGACGGGCTGGCGAATAAAAAAGTCAGCGTCGCGTTCAGCGGCATGAATATGCTCGAGGCTCTGGAGACGGCCGCCAAAGCGACCGGTGCCGGCCTGACGTTTGATCAGAATATCGCCGTGTTCGGCGATCCAAACCGGGTGGCCGCGGAGCCGGAAGTGCAACCGCAGGTCGAAGAGGAACAGGTGGTCCCCGACGGGGATGTTGAATTCGCCGAGGTGGATACGGCCCTGGTTTTTGTGGAAACCGG
This sequence comes from Pontiella sp., assembly GCA_041622415.1. GTDB lineage: Bacteria > Verrucomicrobiota > Kiritimatiellia > Kiritimatiellales > Pontiellaceae > Pontiella. The sequence goes on along the minus strand of JBFJYX010000036.1, from coordinate 2,956 downwards.
CGTGGGGCGCGGATCGGCCTTTATCGCCGAGCAGGACGGTAAAACCTACATTTTCAGTAACCAGCACAATTTTATGGGGGCGAAAAAACTCGATCTGCTTTCCATGAACGGTGATGCGCTCGAGTTTGAAACGTTCGAATTCTGCCGCAGCCGCGACCTGGTCCGTTTTGAACTGACCCCGGAGCAGGTGGGCGATCTGGGTGTCCTGCGGCTGGCGTCGGGGAATCCCTATATCGGCCAGGAGGTCGTGGTGTACGGCAACAGCGCCGGCGGTAATGTGGCCACCGAGCTGCGGGGCGAGGTGCTGGGCGTCGGCCCGCGCGATATCGAAGTGGACGCCGACATCGTGCCGGGCAACAGCGGCAGCCCGATCATCGATCCGAACCGCGAGGTGATCGGCGTGGCCACCTACATTGCCTTTGAACTGAAGTTTGATAAAGACGACCAGCGCGGCGAGATTTTCAAGGGCACACGTTTCCGGCGGGCGCGGCGGTACGGGGTGCGTATTCCGTCCGACGGCTGGACGAAGGTGAACATGCGCTCCTTCCTCGAACAGACCTATAAAATCGCCGACTGGCAGAACTATCTCGAGCTGACGAGCATCCTGGTCGAGTACTGGGGCGGGCTCCAGGATTACGATGACTATGAGGAGGCCGCACGACATATCATGGATGCCTATTCGACGCGGTCGGGCAATGTGGAAAGGCCCTATCAGTTTCATAATCTCGACGTCGAAGCCGAGGTCGAGATGGGCGTGAAATCGTTTAAACGCAATTTTGAAGAGTTCCGCGAGCTGGTGCGCAAGGCCGACCTGAGCAAAAGCGAAATGTCGGACATGAGCAACGATGCCAGCAGTACCTCGCAATCCAAAATTGAGCGGCTGGATTATTACATCCGGTCGATGATGCTCTCGAAAGCCCGGAAGCTCAAAGAAGAGATCGAAGATCAGGTGTGGATGAGTGAATATCTCGAGGAAACCGCGGCGGACCTGGAAAAAATGGCGGGCGAGCTGGTGATTCGGCTGGAAGGAAAGACGAACCTCTACCCCCGCCTGCGGGCCGCGGATAAATAAGATGAAATCATCGCTCCTATTTATCGCCGCCGGCCTGGTGCTGGCGGGCTGCAGCACCCCTGAACCGGTGGAACCGGTGGTTGATGTGGATGCCTCCATGGAATTCCTCGAGCCGGGGTTGCGGCCGGAAGAGCTGCTGTTTCCGGAATATCTGCTCATGACGGAATTTGAACTCAGTCAGCACGGGCGTATTCCGGACAGCCGGCTGATCGGAGCGGGGCTGCGTACGCGGCTCAGCCTTTCCACGGTGCGCCGCGAGTATGCCGATGTGCTGGATGCCCGGGGTTGGAACACCGGGACCATGGAAGTCGGCCAGCAGTCGTTCCGGCTGATCGCCACGTTTAAAGACCAGGAAGTGGAAATCCGCGCGGTGCAGGGCTTCGGCCCGACTGAAATCTTCATCATGTATGATCCCGGTCAGGAAGAACCTGAAGTGACGGTGACTCGATGAACACGCTTGCCATTGGAATGCCCGGCGGTACGGAACTGCTGGTGATTTTATTTATTGTGCTTCTGCTGTTCGGGGCGAAAAAGCTGCCCGAACTTTCCCGCTCGCTGGGCAAAAGCCTCGGCGAATTCAAAAAGGGGAAAGAGGAGTTCGAACGCGATATCCGCGAGGTCGAAGAGGACCTCAAAACTTCCGCCGAGATTAAAGAAGACGCCGAAGATTCCGGCTCAGACAAGAGCGCCTGAACCGGCGGCGGTCGCTAAATGAGGGAACGGACCAGCGGAACCGGATCGTTCATGATGGCATCGAGCACCAGGCAGGCGGCCCCGAAGACAGAATCGTTGTCGCGGCCGGATACCTTGATGCGGACGTTTGCGCGCGGATGTTTCAGCGCACGTGCATCCACCACCGCCCGCGTCTTTTCGAGCATAAAGGGCAGGATGGGGCGGATGGCCCCGCCGAGCACAACGGTGTCGAGGTTGAACAGGTTGACCAGGTTGGCAATGCCGAGGCCGAGCATTTCCGCCATCTCATCCGTGACGGCGCAAAGTTTTTCATCGCCGTTGCGCAGCAGCCCGGAAACGGCCGCGAGATCGATTTTTTCGATGCCGGCTTTTCGGGCGAGGGCATTGATGCCGACTTCAGTGACCCAGCAGCCGTGATCCCCGCAGCTGCAGGCGACCCCGTCGGTCCGGATTTTCATGTGTCCGGCCTGGCCGGCATAGCCGGAGCTGCCGTGGAAGAGCTGTTCTTCGAGCATCAGCCCGGCCGCCATGCCGACGCCGATACTCAGGTAGGCGAGGTTCCGGGCCTTGGAACGGTCTGAATAGGTCTGATACCCGAGCGCCGAGGTGTTGGCCTCGTTGTCGACGAAGACCGGAATTTCGAAGCGGTTTTCCCAGAGGGTTTTAAAGGGCACGTCGGACCATTTCAGGGTGGGGGCATAGGTCAGCACGCCGTTTTCGGAATCAACGAGTCCGGCCAGTCCAAGTCCGATGCCCAGCGGCCTGAGTCCTTCGCCGCGTCCCCAGGTCAGTGCATCGTCGACGAGCTGCTCGGTGATGTTTATGCACTGGTCCTGCGGCTGGCCGCGGGTGATGGGGACGGCCTGTTCCCATAGAATTTTTCCATTGAAGTCCGCGGCCACCACGATGATGCGGCTGATGTCGATTTCAGCGCCGACCGCAAAGCCGCCGTTGGGGGCGAGTTCCAGCAGGAGGCCGGGGCGTCCGGCGCCGGCGCGGCGGAATTCGGTTTCGACCACGAGGCCGGCCTGCAGCAGGTCCGTCACGATATTGGATGCGGTGTTGCGGGTCATGCCGAGTTCCTTGGCCAGATCGGCGCGCGCCAGGGTGCCGCGTTCACGCAGCAGTTTCAGGATGGCGGACATATTCAGCCGCCGCACCGTTGCCTGATCCGCTTTTTTATCGTTTACC
>JBFJYX010000035.1:0-13524 GCA_041622415.1 Pontiella sp. | reverse complement strand
GGGAGGGGGTGCGCGGGGGAGGGGGAGCTGATGAACGGGGTGTCGTAGATCCGGCTCAGCACCCGGGTGTCGGTGGCTTCTTCGGCGGATCCGGTAAAGACGATTTCACCCTCTTTCAGGGCAATGACTTTGCTGCTGCAGGCCGCGGCGAGATTGATGTCGTGATGCACGGCCACAATGGTTTTGCCCTGCACCCGGCAGGCGTTGCGCAGGATTGCGGAAACTTCGGCCTGATGTTTGTAATCGAGGAAGGTGGAGGGTTCATCGAGCAGGAGGGTTTTGGTGTCCTGCGCCAGGGCCGCGGCGATGAAGGCCATCTGCCGTTCGCCGCCGCTGAGTGCATTCAGCGGGCGTTTCCGGAAGGCCTGCATGCCGGTCTGGTCGAGCGCGGCGTCGATGGCCGCGACATCCTCTTTTTTCATGGAGGTGAAGGCGGAGAGGTGCGGGTAGCGGCCGGTGGCGACCAGTTCTTCGACGGTGAGCGGATTGGTGCGGCCTTCGGCCTGCGGCACATAACTCTGCAGCCGCGCGGTTTCCCGGCTGCTGAGCTTGCGGGAGTCTTTGCCGGCAATATGGATGGTGCCCTGCCAGTCGCGGTGGATGCCGGCGAGGCATTTGATCAGCGTCGTTTTTCCGGCACCGTTCGGGCCGATGATCGAAACGTAGGCACCTTCCTCAATATCGATTTCCAGGTTTTTCAGGATGGGGTTTCCTGAGAAACGGATGGACAGATTGCGGATCTGGATGAGCGGGTTGGTCATGGGTGCGTGATGGAATTGAAATCGTTCAGGATGCGGACAAAGCGGGGGCCGGGAATGCAGGTGTAGTCGCCGGTCAGAAGATAGATGCGGTTGTTTTTTACGGCTTCGACGGAGGGGTAGTCTTTCCAGGGGGCGGAAAGATCGGCCGGGGCTTCGGCGCCGGGGGCCAGCTGGATGATCATGTCGGGATTGAGGCGGATGACGGCTTCTTTCGAGAGGGTGGAGAACGGGAGGTGCTGTTCCACCACATTGATTCCGCCGGCGAGCTCGAGCAGTTCGCTGTGCAGGCAGTCGGCCCCGAAGGCATGAATCCGGTCGATCTGTACGGCTTCGCTGCCGAAGGTGATGAGGACGCGCGGAGGGGTTCCGGGCGGGGGCTGGACCGCCGCGATCTGCCGTTGCATGCGGTCGAGCAGGGTCTGGGCTTCTTTTTCGGCTCCGCAGGCTTCGCCGATGATGCGGATGGAATCGAGGATATCGTTCATGAGGCCGGTTTTTACGCGGATGCAGGGAATGCCGAGTCCATCGAGCCGCCGTTGTTCGTCGGTCTGGTTGTGGTCGAGAAGGACGAGGTCGGGATGGAGCGAAACGATGGCTTCGTAGTTGTACTGGCCGAAGCCGCCGATCCGGGGCAGCGTTTTGGCGTCTTCGGGGTAGAGGCAATAGGCGGTGGCCCCGACGATTTTATGGCCGAGGCCCAGCGCGTAGACGGTTTCGGTGATGCCGGGAGAAAACGAGATGATGCGCGCGGGCACACCGTCGGGCCGGGCGGGTGGTTTGGGGCTGCAGCCCGACAGGAGGGCGCAAAGACCTGCTATAAAATGGATGCGTTTCATCATGGGTTGAAGGGCAGAAGATAGATGGTTTTCCAGAGGTTGGAAAGCGTGATTCGTGGACTCGACGCAGCAAAAGCTTGCAATATTTATGCGGAAAACCAAGATCTCAAATATTTGAGGTGCATAAATGGCGGTCAGTCAAAAACAGATTGCGGAGCGGGTCGGGGTTTCGATTGCGCTGGTTTCGAGGGTGCTTTCGGGCAAGGCGCGCGAGGTCGGTATTGCGGAGGCCACGATTGCAAAAGTGATGAAGGCGGCCGAGGAAATGGGCTATGTGCCCAGCGCCGCCGCGCTTACGCTGAAAGGCAAATCGTCCAACACGATCGGCGTGGTGGTGTATGATTTCAAGGACCCCTTTTTCGGGGCGATGATTGAAGAGCTGCAGTCGCAGGCGCATGGGCGGGGCTATTCGCTGGTGCTGGCCGGATTCCAGCAGCGCATTCCGGAGGCGGCCGACCTGGCCCCTCTGCTGAAGCATGCAATTGACGGCCTGATTATTCTCGGGTCGGAGGATGATTCCGAATGGATGAAGGCGTTTCGGGATATTCCGGTGGTCCGGATTGGCCACGGCCGGGCGGAGGAGCAGACGGTCCGGATGTCGATCGACGAGGATGATGCGGCGGATCAGCTGCTGCGCTATCTCTCGGGGCAGGGGCTGCATAAGCTGGCTTTTATTCACGAACACTTTGCCGCGCACCGGGTGCGTTTCCAGGCATTGGAAAAGCGGGCGGAGGCCTATGGGTGTTCCGTGCGCCGCGTGCTGTCGGACGGCTGGGCGTTTGAGGCGGGCCGCAAGGAGACTGAGGCGATCCTGGCCGCGAACGGCATTGAGGCCATCGTGTGTGCAACGGACAAAATCGCCATGGGGGCGCTGCATGCGATGCATGATGCGGACCGGCGGCTGCCGGTGACCGGCTTCGATGATATTCCGGCCGCCGCACAGTTCCTGCCGCCGATCACGACGATACGGCAGCCGTATGTGGAGATTGCCGCGAAGGCGTTTGAGGCGGCGGTTGAGCCTGCTTCGACGGGCATGATGTTGTTTAAAGGCGAATTAAAGGTCAGGAAATCAGCATGAAAATTGTGGTCGCGCCCGATTCATTTAAAGGGAACATGCGCAGTTCCCGAGTCTGTGAAATTGTTAAACAGGCCATCCTGCTTGAAATCCCCGGGGCCGAGGTGCTGACGTTTCCGATGGCCGACGGCGGGGAGGGCACCGTTGAAGCGGTGGTTGAAGCGACGGGGGGCATGTTCCATACGCTGAATGTCTGCGGGCCGCTGGGCGGAACCGTTGAGGCGCAGTACGGCGTGCTGCCGGACGGTACGGCGGTGATGGAAATGGCCTCGGCATCGGGCATTGAACTGGTGCCGGCGGACCGGCTGAATCCGATGGAGGCCACCACGTATGGAACCGGCGAGCTGGTGCGGCATCTGATTGCCGAGGGCCACACGTCGATTGTGATGGGGATCGGCGGCAGCGCCACGGTGGATGGCGGAACGGGAATGGCCCAGGCGCTGGGCTATCGGTTCCGGGATGCCGCCGGGGATGTGATTACGGAGCGCGGCGGCCGGATACTGCCGCGCCTGGCGTCGATCGATGCGGAACATGTGATCGAAGGGCTGGAACATACAAAAATACGGGTGGCGTGCGATGTGACGAATCCCCTGACAGGCCCGAACGGCGCGGCGGCGGTTTTCGGTCCGCAGAAGGGGGCCACCCCGGAGATGGTCGGGCAGCTGGATGCCGGACTTTCCAACCTTTGGAAAACGGCCGGCACGGAGGGCGCGCCGGGGGATGGCGCCGCGGGCGGCCTGGGCTACGGACTGCGGGCGTTCTGTCGTGCAGAAATTGTTTCGGGTGCGCATCTGATTGCTGAAACCGTTGGTTTATCAGAGGCTTTGCAGGGGGCGGACCTGCTGATTACGGGCGAGGGCCGCACCGACGGCCAGTCGCTGCAGGGCAAACTCTGCCCGGTGCTGGCCGGCATGGCGCATCGGCACGGCGCACGGGCGCTGCTGGTTTCGGGGGCGCTGGCGGGCGAGTTGGATCCGTTTCTTGATGTGTTTGATTTTGCGTTCAGCATCTCGGCCGGTCACACCTCGTTTGAGGCCTGCATTGCCCATGCACCGCAGGACCTGGCCTTTACGGTTCGAAACGCGATGCGGATTTTGTCCAATTCTTGGACGGGTTAATACAAGATTCGGTCGTACCTTTCCGCTAAAACCTTGACCCTCGAAATAACGATTTCAGGAAAGGGCAGGACGATGGGTAGAACGACCGGAATATCGCGCAAAAATTTTCTGCGCGCCTCAACACTTGGAGCGACGGCCATGGCCGCGCCGATGGTGATTCCTTCCAGTGCACTGGGTTTTTCAGGCTTCACCGCGCCGAGCAACCGGATCACGTTGGGGATGATCGGCATGGGCTATATGATGGGCGGCCACTTCAGCCGTATGCTGTCGGATCGGTCCGCCCAGGTGCTGGCGGTATGTGATGTCCAGCAATCGCTGCGGGAAGCCGCCCGGGATAAAGCCAACGCACAGTACGGGAACACGGATTGCGCGTGCTATAACGAGCATGAGCGCATTGTGGAGCGGGCGGATATCGATGCCTGCTTTGTGGCGACTCCGGACCACTGGCATGTGCCGATTGCGCTCGATGCCGTGCGTTCCGGCAAAGATGTGTATGTGGAAAAACCGATGAGCCTGACGGTTCGGGAGGGGCGTATCCTTTCGAACGCGGTTCGGCGGCACGGGGCGGTCCTGCAGGTGGGCAGCCAGCAGCGGTCGTCCGATGATTTTCCGCAGGCTGCGGAAATTGTGCGCAACGGATGGATTGGCAACGTGCACACCGTGTATGCGGCGCTGGGCCGGTTTCCGGCGGGCCAGGTGCTGCCGGAACAGCCGGTTCCGGAGGGGTTTGATTATGACCGGTGGCTGGGACCGACGCCGTGGTATCCCTTCAATGCCCAACGGGTGGACGGGAATTATCAGGGCGGTTGGCGCTGCTTCTGGGAATACGGTGCCCGCAAGAACGGCGACTGGGGGGCGCATCACTATGACATTATCCAGTGGGCCCTCGGCATGGATGATTCCGGGCCCGAATTCTTTTTCCCGAAGGGGTACGATGATTCCGGGTGCCAGGGCTTTAAATATAAAAACGGGCCGACCGTTTATCGCGATTTTCCGAAGCGCAAATACGGGATGATGATCGAATTCCACGGCGAGCACGGATCGATCGGTGTCAGCCGGGCCGGGAAGTTTATGACCGATCCTGCCGGGCTGATGCGTCGGCGGGTGAAACCTGCTGAAGTTTCGCTGCAGCCGATGGAGAGCCACCATGAAAACTTCCTGCATGCGATCCGGACCCGCAAACAGCCGGTCGCGCATGTTGAAGTCGGTCACCGTACGGCGACCATCTGCCATTTGTCCGCCATCTCCGAACGGCTGAACCGGCCGATCCGGTGGGATCCTGCAAACGAACAGATTGTCGGTGATGACCTGGCGAGCCGGTGGCTGGACCGTCCGCGGCGCGCCCCTTATACCCTTTAATGCGAAAGGCCGAGCATGTTTAAGAAAATTCTATTGAGTACGCTGCTGCTGGCGGCGGTTTCGCAGGCGGCGGTGAAGGACCTGATTCCGGAGCTGAAATCTGATGACCTTAAGGTGCAGACGCAGGCGCGTCTGGATCTGCTGGCGGTGTGTGCCGATGCCGGTGCGCCGGATGCGCCCGAGGGGGCCCGTAAAGCGGTGAGCCTGGAGCTGTGCGACCTTCTAGACGGCCGTTATCCGATTGAAGATGTGATGCTGCCGGTGCTGCGGAACCTGGAGCGCATCGGGGATGAAGAGGCGGTGCCGGTGCTGGCTGAACTGTTGAATCACCGCAATGAGCAGGTGCGGGATACGGCGCGGCGTGCGCTGACGGCCAATCCGTCCGACGCGGCGCTGGCGGCCCTGGGTACTCAGCTGAAAAACCGGAAAGCGCGCCCGGCCCGCGAAACGGCGGGGCTGATTTATGCTATGGCGGACCGGAGTCCGATCGGGGCTTCGAGCCTGATTGCGGGGGCGCTGGGCAGTCGCGATGATGTGGTGTTTTTTGCTGCGGTAAAAACGCTGGGCCAATTGAATGAAGAGGCCGGCGCCCGGGCGCTGCTTGAAGCCCGGGAATCCGCGCAGGGATTCCGCCGCACGCAGATTAATGCGGCGCTGCTCACCATGAACCGCCCGGAAGTTTTGAGCGCATTGGCCGCAGATGATGATCCGGAAATCTGTGCGGCGGTGTGTATGCATGCGCTGCTTGCCGGGGATACGAACCAGGCCACGGATGCCATGAAATCGGGGGATCCGGTTTTGCAGGCGGCGGCGATCGAGGCTGCGACGCAGCATCCTGTTGATTCGCTATGTCAGCCGGTGGCCCGGCAGATTGCAGCACTCAGCCCGCAGCTTCAGCTGCAGGCGCTGACGGCTCTGCAGGTGAGCGGCAACCCGGAATATGCGGAAGCGGTTGAGCCGCTGGTGCAGGGCGGGGATGATCGGGTGCAGTCGTACGCCGCCCGCACCCTCGGGTATATCGGTACTGCGCATTCCGTGCGGGTTCTGGCCGACCAGGGCGGTGCGGATGCCCGCCGGGCGCTGGCGCGGATCGATGCCGAAGGTGTGGATGACGTATTGCTGCAGCTGGCGGCGCCGGGCACCGATGCCGCCCCGCGTGCGGTTGCGATTGAGGCGCTGGGTGCCCGGGGCAGGGCCGACCTGATTCCGCTCTTCTTTACGTATGGCCGGGAAGACGACCGCACCGTGGCCGGCGCGGCGCTGAAGGTGATCGGCGAGCTGGGGGACCTTTCCCATATCGGACCGATGGCCGACCTGATGATTGCCCGGGAAAAATCCCCGGTTTCCCGCAGCGCACTGCTGGCGGTGGTGCAGCTGATCCGCCGCGCCCCGGAACAGAAGGATGCCGTCGATATCCTCGTAAGTAAACTGGCGGGTGCGTCGCCGCGCAGCCAGGCCAATATTCTTAAAGCACTGGCTGAAACGGGGAGTCCGGCTGCGCTGGAACCGCTGGCTGAAGCCTGCGGCTCTTCCGATGAGCAACTGCAGAAAACGGCGGTAAAGGCGCTGTCCGGCTGGAAGGATGAAAACGGGATCGATGCGATGCTGGCGGTGGCGGTGGATGAATCCACTTCACTTTCAAATCATGTGACGCTGATGCGCGGGGTGTCGCGGATCTACGGTTCGATGAAGTCGAGTCAGCTGGCGAAATCCGAAATCCGCAAAGCGGTGGATGCGTGCCGGCGGCAGGAAGAGAAGGATGCGTTCCAGACGGCGCTGAACAGAGCGCGTCGGTAAGGGCCGTCACGCGGAATAGGGCGTGTAGATCAGTTTGGTGCCGCAGGTGCGGCAAACGAGCCGCGGGTTTCTTTTCTGCGCGGTATGGGTCCAGCAGCGGTTTTCGCAGGTGACCGTCCAGCGGGGCGTGGAAAACTGCAGCTTATGCGTGCGCCGCCCGGTGCCGCCGATTTCCAGCGCCTTGGCTTTCCATACGGCATCGTGGCTGTGCCGGCGGCCCACCAGGGCGTGGGCAATTTCGTGGAGCAGGGTGTCCTGAATGTCGTGGTCTGCACCGGTTGCGGCCAGATCCATGGCGATCGAGATGCGTTTGTTGCGGTAATCGCAGCATCCGGCGCGACGGGTGGAATGGTCGAAGACGAAGTGCCATTGTTTCAGCCCGTGCTGTTCCAGGGCCGCTTCGGCCATGGCCTGGATGTGCTCGAGCCGCTGAATGCGTTCTGCGGATTTTCCAGCCATTGGAACGAGCCGGTTGTAGGGCACGGCGAGGTGCTCCCCTTCGTGTTCGACGACCGCCCTTTTCGGATTGAGGCGGATGATCGAACCTTCGGCGGTGCGGCGGCGATAGGTAAAGGTGACGCGGTCGCCGGTCCGGAACCGTGCGCGCTGTCGGTCGGCGGGAGAGAGCATCAGGGATTGGTGGCAATGGCGATCCGGTCGTGCCCGGCGAGATCGTGCTTAATCTGAATGTCAAAGTAGCCCAGGTTGTTGAGGCAGTTGTGCACTTTGTCGCCTTGGTCGAACCCGAATTCCAGGAAGAGCATGCCTTCCGGAACCAGCACGCTGCGCGCCTGCAGGGCGAGGTCTTCGATCAGCTCCATGCCGGTGGGCCCGCTGTCGAGTGCCGTGCGCGGCTCGTGCTCTTTTACGGACGGGGAAAGGGCTTCCCAGTCGGCGGTGGCGATGTAGGGCAGGTTGGCGACCACCACATCCGCGCTTGCCGGCGCAAACCGCTGCAGCAGGTTGTTCTGCATCCAGAAAATTTTATCTTCCAGGCCGTGCATGCGCGCATTTTCCCGTGCGAGTTCCAGGGCGTCGCCCGAAATGTCGACGGCTTTGAAGTTGGCATCGGGGCGCTGGCTGGCCAGCGTAATCACGAGGCAGCCCGAGCCGGTGCCGACATCGACGACGGTCGCCGGGCGCTTGTCGTTCATGATCCGGCAGCCCAGGACTTCCTCCACCAGAAGTTCGGTTTCCGGCCTGGGAATCAATGCGCGCGGGTCGGTCTTTAACTCGAGGTCCCAGAATTCGACGGCGCCGAGCACATACTGCAGCGGTTCGCCGTTTTCAATCCGTTCAGCCAGCGGTTCGATTTTGCGGATCACGTCAAACTGCTGCGACGGCGTGACGACGGTCGATGCGCCGCCGGTGTAGATTTCCATCGGCCTGCAGTTGAAGACATGGGCGAGCATCTCTTCGACCACGCGTTTGGCGTTGTCCACGCCGGCACTGTTAAACCGAAATTCAAATGACTCTACCAACTGGTCGATATCCATGGATTTTCCAATGCCTGGAACGAGGCTACTTATAGTTTCTCGGATCAATGCCCAGGTTCTTGATCCGGTAGTTGATGATGCGCTGCGTGGCCTGCAGATAGCGGGCGACCGCCGCCGCATTGCCGCGATGTTTTTTCAGCGCATCAATGAGGATTTCGCGTTCGTAGGCCTCGACCATCTGTTTGAGGTTGGCCCCGTTTTCCGGCAGCAGGCTGGTATGCGTTTCATCGCTGGTCTGCAGCGAGGGCGGCATGTTGAAGCCGTGGATTACGCCGTCGGACGAGGTGAGTACTGCGCGTTCGATGCAGTTTTCGAGTTCACGCACGTTGCCCGGCCAATGGTACGCCATCATCATATTGATGGCGGAGGTGGAAATGCGTTTCATGTCTTTGCCGTACATATCGCCGTATTTCTGCAGGAAATGGTCGGCGAGCAGCATGATGTCGGATTTGCGTTCGCGCAGCGGCGGCAGCAGGATGGGAAATACGTTGAGGCGGTAGTAGAGGTCCTCGCGGAAGCTGTCGTTGGTCATGCCTTCTTCGAGGTTGCGGCTGGTGGCCGCCACGACGCGGACGTTCACGGTAATGGTCTCATTGCCGCCGACGCGCTCAAAGGTTTTTTCCTGCAGCACGCGCAGCAGGCGGACCTGGACGGCCGGGGAGATGTCGCCGATTTCGTCGAGGAAGATCGTACCGCCGTTGGCGAGTTCGAAGCGTCCCTTGCGCTGCTGCTGGGCCCCGGTGAATGCCCCTTTTTCGTGACCGAAGAGCTCGGATTCGATGAGGTTTTCGGGCAGGGCCGCGCAGTTGACGCTGACAAAGGCATTGTTTTTGCGCGGGCTGTTAAAGTGAATGGCGCGGGCCACCAGTTCCTTACCGGTACCGGATTCGCCGCGTACCAGCACGGTGGCCGCACTGTCGGCCACCTGAATGATCTGCTCGTAGATCATGCGCATGGAGTTGCAGTTGCCCACCATATTGTCGATGCTGTAGCGGTCGCCCAGCTGGCGGCGCAGCATTTCGTTTTCGGACTCGAGCGCATTGCGCTCTTCAATTTCTTCGCGAATGGTGGAAACCGCCGAGGCCAGGATCTGGGCGACGTGTTCCAGGAACATGGAGTAGCCCTGGAGCTCATTTTCGGGAACCGTCGGCAGGTCGATGCTCATGGTGCCGATGACTTCCTTGTGGTGGATGATCGGAACGCAGAGGAATGCCGTCTTATCATCGTCACGCGCCCGGGTGCGATTGAGGAAGTCCGCGGATTGACTGATATCCGGAACCACCTCCGGATGGCCGGTCTGGGCCACGCGTCCGGTCACCCCTTCGCCGAGTTTATACTGGCCGCGGCGGATTTCGCTGTCGGACAGGCCGCTGGAAGCCTCGATGTTCAGAATGTCGGTTCCGGGTTTGCGCAGGGTCAGGGTGCCGCGCAGCACCCCCATATCGGTTTCCATGATCCCCAGCACTTCGTTCAGCAGCTCGGAAATGTTTTGCTGCCGGGCCGAAATGGTCTGGGAGATTTTGTAGAGAACGTTAAGTTCTTTTTCGCTCTGGTTCATTTTTGCATCCTTATTCAATCGGCGATCTTTTTCAGCCAAACTGTAATACAAAAATGTATCGAAGACGGGGCACTGCACACAAGTATGTTTTGGAACTATTTGTTCTAGTCGATCGGCATTTCGGGGTTATTCTTCGGTTTGCGAGGACCCCGGCCTTTTCTGGAGCTGTTTTTCTGCGGCGTGTTTTTGCGCATTTCCGTCCAGAATTCGAGCAGTTCGCCATTGCGGCTGTGTGCTTTTGCGGAAAATTTAAAGTAGAGGAAGGCGTCCAGGAAGCCGCGCGACTGGATGAAACGCTGGGGTCGGCGGCCCTGGGTCCGCTCGAAGCGGCGCTGGTTATCCATGATATCGCTGACCTGATAGATGACGGTTTTGGGCACGCGGACGTTTTCGCACATGCCTCTCAGGTGGCCCTGCACGGCATTGCGCGCGGCATCCTGCGGCATCTGGCCGTCCTGGATCAGCTGGTCGATGAGATATTCATGATATTCGCCGAAAATGAGGGCAAAAAGCAGGGCGGGGTGAATGCGCAGTCCGGCTTCCCGCCAGCGGTCCATCTGTTCCAGGGTTTGGATGACCCAGTCATGGCGGGCTTTGTCTTCGTCGATCCAGTGGGAGAAATCATGGAACATCGGATGAAGCAGGTCGGTTTTTTCCAACCATTGGAAAACGTCTTTGGCATGGCCGCAGAAAAAGAGTTTCTGCACCTCTTCATACATGCGCGACGGAGCGGCATGCGCCAGCAGGTCTTTGTTCCGGCAGATGGACTCGTAGGCCTCTTTTTCAATATCAAACCCAAGGGTGCCGGCAAAGCGGGCGGCGCGGATCATACGGACCGGATCTTCGGCAAAGCGTTTATCGGGCTCGCCGATGACGCGGATCGTTTTATTTTCGAGATCCTTGAGGCCGCCGGCAAAATCGATGACGGAAAAGTCGGCAATATTGTAAAAGAGGGCGTTGATGGTGAAATCGCGGCGCAGGGCATCTTCCTCCGGCGTGCCGAAAATATTGTCGCGCATCACCATGCCGGATTCGCCGACCCGCAGCGTGTTGTCGCAGTGCACGGTATCGTCGGGGTCTTCGGGAACGGGGGCGCGGAAGGTGGAGGTTTCAATGATTTCGCCGCGGAACAGAATGTGCGCCAGCCGGAAACGGCGGCCGACCAACCGGCAGTTGCGGAAGATTTTGCGGAGCTGTTCCGGCGTGGCATCGGTGGCCACATCGAAATCCTTGGGATTGCGATTGAGGATCAGATCGCGGACGCCGCCCCCGGCCAGATAGGCGGTGTAGCCTTCGTCCTTGAGATGATAGAGGACTTTGATCGCCGCAGAGCTGATGTTTTTGCGGCTGACGTTGTGATCGGATCGTTTTAAAATTATCGGTTCCATAAAGAGGGGCAGAGTAGGCAATGTGACCGGTCTAAAAAAGAAAAAATCCACCGGGGGTGGAGTTTCTTCCGTTGTCCTGCATGAGGCGGTCAGTCGAGGTGTTCGTTAATCCAGCGGAGGATGACGTCAACAATGATGTCCACTTCGTCGGAGGTGAGCTCGCGGCCTTTTTCATAGCCGAAGAATTCTTCAACCGCAGTGCGGTCGTTGCATCCGCAGGCGTGCTGGGCGATGAAAACCGGGTGTCCCTTGGTCGGCGTCTGCCGTCCGTCGTTTTTCGGATTGGCCGGAGCCAGGCGTTTGTTAACAAAATCGGTGGCATGCAGGCGCAGGATATCAATGCCCCGGGAGGTCACATATTCCTGTTCGGGTTCGCCGAGCATGAATTTTTCAAGTCGTCCGTCGTCACTCAGCTTTTGCTTGAGGGTATTCCAGTCTTTGTCCGATATATTAGCCACGTTTTGAGTCCTCACAACTTTTTCTATTTCACCTAACCCGTACATCATAAAAAAGCTGTGCGAAAAGCGCAAGCCTGTGGAACCCTAAAATCTCGTAAATATTACTAGGGCGCCGGAGACGCGGGGTGAATGAATCGGTTGGAGGGGGGGGTCGGAGGGGGGATCAGAGGTGTTTCATCCAGCTGGTGAGGTTGGTGGGGTGCCAGCCTTGTCGGCGGTAAAAGCCGAGCGCCGGATAGTTGTCGCGGTCGGCCAGCAGTTGAAGGCGGGCCAAGCCGCGCTCCGTTGCCCACTCCTCGAGCCGCCGGAGCAGGGCCGCGCCCATGCCGCGGCCGCGGTGATCCACATCGATCACAACATCCTCCACCACGCCGACTGCGCAGCCTTTGGCGGTGGAGATGTTAATCTGGATCGACGCCATGCCGACCACGTGGCCGTCCACTTCGACCACAAAAATTTCGGTACAGTCGCGTTCAATGAGGAGCCGAAGGCCTTCGGACTGCAGGGCATAGTCAGGTATAAAATCGACCTCTATCGCAAAAAGCTCGTGGAGCAGTTCTGCCATGACAGGGATGTCATCCTTCGTTGCCGTGCGTATCTTCATTTTTTAGGCGCCCTTTTCTTCCTTCGTTTTTTGAACAGCGTTTCGTAGTCGATATCGAGTTTCTGGATTTTATAGCGGACCATGCGTTCGGTAATACCGAGTTCGCGGGCGGCGGCGCTGATGGTGCCTTTGTGCCGTTTCAGTGAATCGACAATGAGGTCGCGCTCCAGCAGGGCCACGCGGGCTTTGAGGGTGTGATGGTTGCTGCCGGTTGCGGCGATGGCCACCGGCGTCTGAAGAGTCGGCGGCAGGTCGTGGCCGTGTATGACCCCGTCCTCCTTGCCCATCAGCACGGCATATTCGATGGTATTTTCGAGTTCACGCACATTGCCCGGCCAGTGATAGGCCATGAGCATATTGATGGCCGGTGTGCTGATGCGCCGGATTTTCACTTCCATCTGCGTCGAATATTTCTGCATGAAAAAATTGGTCAGCAGCAGGATATCATCTTTGCGGGTGCGCAGGGCCGGCAGGTAGATCGGGAAAACGTTGATGCGGTAAAAGAGGTCCTGCCGGAAGCTGTTTTCGGCGATCTTTTCTTCCAGGTTGGCGTTGGTGGCGGCAATGATCCGCACGTTGGCTTTCCGCTGTTCGTTGCTGCCGACGCGTTCGTAGGTGCGCTCCTGCAGGACGCGCAGCAGTTTGACCTGCGTGGTGGGGGAGAAGTCCCCGATCTCGTCGAGGAAGAGGGTGCCGCCTTCGGCTTCCTGGACGCGGCCGATCCGGGTCTGGAGTGCGCCGGTGAAGGCTCCTTTTTCGTGACCGAACAGTTCCGATTCCAGCAGGTTTTCATTCAGGGCCGCGCAGTTGACTTTCACGAACGGCTTGTCGGCGCGCGCGCTGCTGTAATGAATGGCCGAGGCCACCAGCTCTTTACCGGTGCCGGATTCACCGCGGATCAGTACGGTGGTATCGGTTTCGGCCACCTGGTGAATGCGGGTGTAGACGTCGTGCATATGGCTGGAATTGCCGATCATATTTTTCGGCTGGAATTTTTCGCGCATCTCGGAGCGCAGGCGCAGGTTTTCCGATTCCAGTGCTTCGCGTTCCATGCGGGCGGTGCGCCGCGCCATG